>NZ_JAROCA010000040.1 GCF_030732005.1 Tigheibacillus jepli
ACTTCCCATTTTTCCACCTTTACTTCCTCCAAACGATATAAGTCAAAACATATTATATCTCATGGAGCGAATTTTTTTTGGGGGGTAATCGCGGCGACGCATTTGACAGGTGTTGCCCCGGGGAGGGCAACACCTGTCAAATGCAAAGTGCTTACCCTCGATCACAGTAAAAGTGTTCATTTTTATCTAGCAGAAACTGTTCACTTTAGTTTAGCATTCACACATCCTTCTCCTCTTTTTAGCTTCCACCGCCAGGAGTGGTGATTATCAATTATTTTCGAGAACCACCCTTATGCTTGCGATGGCGCGGGGTGGTTTTTCATTCCTCAAGACAGGTCCTTTGGAATAGAGTAGGCACATGAATTACTCATGCGCCTCTCACAGATACGTACGTGCGGGTCATCGCATACGGCTCCTTCACGATTATCCCTTATAGAGATGATGTTCATCATAAATATCAACGAGATTGACAAGACCTATTTCCGTAAACCTTTCATTAGGTATTGCTGTATGCACCGGTGTAGACATGTAGCTTCTCCAATTACACATATGCAAGTCGGGAAGTTCTCCTTTCCAGTTTCTCCTTCGCAATTCCCGATAAAGCTTTCCTGACTTTGCGCCAGCTTCTTAAAGGAAGAATGAAATCAACAGCCACCCTTTGGGATGGCAAGCAAAAGGTGCCCTCCATGGAAAAAAGCCCCGCCGAATGACGGAGCCTAAGCAATCTTTAAAATTTTCATGGTTGATTACCCTCAAATGCCTGAATTAATTGCAATTAAAAGAAAGCTATTTATAACAATACTCAACACAATTAATATGATTGTTAAAATCTGAATAAATTTCAAGTTACTCGATGATTTTACATTCGATTTAGCGAGTTTTACATATCCGATCAACAATAATATAATGCTAACTATTGCCAATATGTAAGGTATCGAAAATGAAATAAAAGTGTTTTTGATTATACCATGAATATCCTGTACGCCTATTGATAAAAAAAACGATAATAATGAAAAAATCAATGAAATTACAAAGAAGTTAGTCTTTCTTGATGTCAAAATTATCACTCCCATTAAAGAAAAAGTTTCTATAATCTATACACCATTACATTAATAAGTGTACTTCCTTGTAAAAGAATATTTATAATTTAAAATATTTGGTAAAGCATATTTTCGGTTTTTACCCATGTTTCTCACCATTTTGTACAAAACTGAAATCCAAATCTTCCAGCTCTGCTTGGGGTGCTTTTTCCGTGGCAAATCCTTTCGCCCTCTCTTTGGTCATAAGTCCATCCGCAAGAAAAACATCTTCCATTCCTTTAATTGTAAATTTTAATGCAAGAATAGTAAGCGAAAAGGCGATGGCGGGACCGAAAAAAGTCCACCACCAGCCATTCAAGTGACCGAATCCTTCCCCAACCATACCCGACCATTCGCTGGATAAAGAAATATATACCTTTTGTGAAGGATCATAACCCAACTCTGATGTACCACCAAACAGGATGCGAAAAAAACCAAGGTGGATTAGCAATATCAATACTTGGACAATTTCTTGCGTAAATTGGATTAATATACGTGGCTTCATATGGGGAAGCACGTGCTTTTTCAGTATAAAAAAGCGGCTGCCACCAAGTGTCTTCGCGCTTGAAATAAATTCTTCTTTATAAACTTGGTTGATCTGGTTACCAATCAATAAGGAGGTGGTTGGAATCGCTACAATCGTTAATATGATTAACTCAAATACAGCTTTTTGCCAAAAACTATACTGTTCTTCAGCGCCAAATGGGGTAAAAACCACGTCATAAAGAAGTACATAACAGATAAGCGCCACCGGGATATAGTAAAATCCATTGAGCAAGCCACTTATATACTTGCTCCATTTAGAAAGATAGCCCCCAAAAATCAAACCAACAAAAGAGGAGATCATAATCCGCATCGCGGCTACAACAACAGCAATACCAATCGTATATTTCGCCCCTTGTATTAACAAGAAGAATATATGCCTTCCTATCGGGTCAGTCCCAAATGGCGGGACATCAATTGGACTGAATGGTCCGGATGCGGTGATTTCTCCTTTGTTATCGTAAAATAACTTTGTCACCGGGATTTTATCATGGAAAAAAATCGCTTGAATCAAACTAAAGGAAATCAATAAAAACAAGAAAATAAACCCGGTTAAGAATAATCGGTGCTTGCATAATTCTTTCAGCCCATGCATACATTAAACCTCCACCTGTCGGCCTGTCTTTTTTTCAATAATGATTTGTCCTATGGCCTGCAACACATAAGCCGGAACAAAAATAGACAACATGCCTACTGTCAATATTTCCGGTGAAAAATGGTCAAACATGAAACCCATCAATCCATCCAAGTTGAACACATATTCAACAATAAGCAGATTAGATAACAAAAAGGCTAACATGGACTTGGCGTGTAAAAAGATATGTATCATAGCATTTCGAAATATATGGGAAAAGAGGATTTTTCCCGTCGTTAACCCTTTTGATTTCGCAATATCCGTATATAATTTGGATGCCTCTTCCTCAAAGTCATACATCATTATGCGGTATAAAAGCATTGTCGGAATCAAAGCAAGTACGATAATTGGAAGGGCGTAAATCTTTTCCCCATTATTGGCAACAATTTCCAAAACCAACATGTCCGTATGCTTATAAATGAAAACCACTCCAACCATCGTCAGACCGATTACAAGTACATCGGGAATGGATTCCCCAAGAAAAAAAATAAATTTGATTCTTTCCCGTGCTTTTTCCGGCAAAAACATGGTAGCAACGGTTAATACCAAAGCCAACATAAAAGAAATAGAAAAACCAATGAAAATCAAGGTGATGGAATACCCCCATCGCTCCCACAGATCGGGAAACACGGGGTATGGCTCCCCAAAATGACTGATCGTTAATGCGTTCAAATGAAACAGACCGGACACATTTGATACCACCGCAGATATATAAGCCGAAACATCAAGTTTTATTCCTTGAAATAAGGCGGGAATTGCTGCTATAAGGATGATACCAATTATTGTTAATACAAATTTCATTAAAATTCTGTAATAAATCCGCATACATTTCCTCCCTTTACGTTACTGTTACCCCATATGTATAGCAAAGTTTTCATATCTATCGACTGTTTCAAAAATAATAGCGAATGGATCCAATAAGGTCATCAATGAATATATGAACCTACTATTTGTCGTCTCTCCATTTTACATGACTATTGCGACTTGTACCAGTATTCATTGGCTTTCTTGTGATTGTGATATCTTGCAAATGAACCAAAAAGCGTCCCTCCATCAGGAAGAACGCTTTACTTGTGTTTTCTCAGCTATTTTTTCCAGCATATCTCTTGTCATAGCATCCAAATCATATGCTGCCCGAAATCCCCACTCTTCTTTTGCGGCACTTGCATCAATCCGGTTCGGCCAGCTTTCGGCAATCTTTTGCCGCATAGGGTCCACTTGATAATCAAGGACAAAATCAGGCAGATATTTCCGGATCGCATTTGCAAAATCTTTTGGTGCAGCTGAAATCGCAGCGATATTGAATGCGTTGCGGTGCTTGAGTTTGGCAGGATCTGCTTCCATCAACGTTACAATCGCATGGAGTGCATCGGGCATATACATCATATCCATGTACGTATGCTCTGCTATTGGCGATGTGTAATATCTGTTTCTTACTGCCTCATAATAAATTTCCACCGCATAATCCGTCGTCCCCCCACCTGGTGGTGTCACGTAGGAGATAAGTCCGGGAAAACGAACGCCGCGTGTGTCTACACCAAAACGCTCATAATAATAATCACAGAGCAGTTCACCGGACACCTTGTTGACGCCGTACATGGTAGTCGGACGCTGCAGCGTATCCTGCGGCGTCATATCTTTCGGGGTGGATGGTCCGAATGCGCCGATGGAACTTGGTGTGAAAAATTGCAAGTCAAGTTCCCTGGCGACTTCCAAGGCGTTCAGCAATCCACCCATGTTGATGTCCCAAGCTTTTTTAGGTGCTTCTTCCGCTTTGGCAGAAAGCATCGCAGCCAAATGCATAATGGTATCCACATCATGCTTTTTGGCTACTTCATACAAACGTTGTGCATTCGTCACATCCACAATTTCAAACGGTCCTTCATAGCAGCCGGAACGAATATCCGTTGCAATAATGTTGTGGCTGCCATATTCATCGCTTAGTTTCGCAACAAGTTCCGAGCCGATTTGGCCCAGTGCCCCAGTAACAAGAATCTTTTTCATGGCTCATACCTCTTCCTTTGCGCATGTAGTACATTTTATACATTCCATTTAAATCAGGTTCATTGCTTTGCCGACTTTTTCATATATGGCAAGCGCTTCGTCCAGCATTTCTTTCGTATGCGCCGCACTTGGCATATTGCGGACTCGGCCGGTTCCCCTTGGCACCGTCGGAAAGACGATAGATTTCGCGTACACACCCGCATCAATGAGACGCTTGCTGAATTCCTGGGCCGCCTTTTCTTCCCCAACAATACAAGGCGTAATTGGTGTTTCACTATTGCCAATATTAAAGCCGAGTTCTTTTAATCCGGCTTTCAGGTAATTGCCATTTTCCCACAGCTTTTCATTCAGCTCCGTACTTTCCATCAGGATCTCAATTGCTTTTGTACTGGCAGCGGCATCTGCAGGAGAAACAGCGGTGGAAAACAAGAATGGACGAGACCGCACTTTGAGCCAATCAATCAAATTTTGTTTTCCAGCTACATAGCCACCAATTACCCCAATAGCCTTGGACAGAGTTCCCATTTGAAAATCAACCTTATCTTGCAATCCAAAATGTTTCACTGTACCAGCGCCTTTGCCGAGCACACCGGATCCATGGGCATCATCTACATATGTGAGCAGATCAAACTCTTCAGCAATGTCGACAATTTCCGGGAGTTTGGCAATATCCCCATCCATCGAAAATACGCCATCTGTGATGACCATAATCTTTTTATATAGCCCTGACTCCACCGCTTCTTTTGCTTTTTTACGCAAGTCGTTCATATCCGAGTGTTCAAATCGGATAATCTTTGCCTTCGAAAGCCGGCAGCCGTCAATGATGGATGCGTGATTCAATGCATCGGAAAGAATGGCATCGTTTTTATCCATGACTGCCGAAATAGCTGCCATGTTACAGTTAAAACCGGATTGGAAGGAAATAGCCGCTTGTGTTCCTTTGAACTGGGCAATTTTTTCTTCCAATTTCAGGTGCAAATCAAGTGTCCCGTTAATCGTTCGCACCGCCCCAGCTCCAACCCCATGTGAATCGATTGCAGCTTTGGCAACTTGCTTTAAACGTTCATCTGTGGCCAAACCTAAATAGTTGTTGGACGAAAGATTGATTAACGTTTTCCCATTGATTGTAATTTTTGGTCCATTTGGGCCTTCAACTGGATCAATTTCATTGTAAAGACCACGTTCCTTTAAATCAGCAATATTTTCATTCAAAAAAATATCCAACGTTTTGCTGCTCAAAATAAAAACCTCCTTTTTTTAATTCCGCGAAACGCTTTATTTGTAAGCGTTTGTATACAAATGTCCACCTCAAAAATACATTTATACAAATGTAATCCTTTATTTAAACATAGTTTAACATATATCCAAAAAAATGTTTACTCAAAACGAACAATTCATGGCGTTTTCGAAAGGCTTCCCGTAACCTTACAAAACCGTAAGATGTTGTAACAAAGATCGATTGTGACTGATTACCATTTGATTATATATTTGTCTTATCAATTACAAAAGATTGTTCAAAAAGTCCGGTAAAAATGACGTGCCCCTGCAAAAGGAGTATGCTGACGTCTGAGCGCTAGCCCGTTTTTAGTCGGCCTTCTTTTGAAAAAGTTCGTTGGCTTGCTTTTTCGCTCCTCGTGTACCTTTTATGTACACTCTGCTCATTGGAAAAGGAAAGCACTTTTCCTGCGTGAGATTCGGGAAATAGTCCCTGTGCTCAAAAATTCGTCGCCTTGAATTTCCGACGCACAATGGTTTTTGGTGGGGCGAGTAACCGCAGTCCCAGGCAGGACGCCTGCACTCTTAGCCAACTCGGTCTTTTTATCCTCCTTTTTGAACACCTATTACAAATACTGGAGGAAATAGAATGAAAAAGATGCTCATTGCGGTTTTCATGCTGCTTATCGTGGGATTTTGTGTGATTGGCCTTGCTACATCGGATCACCAACAAGATGCCAATAATGCAAGCCATGGAGATAGGGAAGGAATCACTACTGGTTCTCATTCTAACAATACACCATTTCCATATTGCAGTCTGCATTCAAATCTTGCTTATCGTACGTAAATGTCGCGTCTTCATTGTTTACCAGCAAACCGACAACTATTGCTTTATCTTAAGTTATGGGAATAATACCGCAAAAAAATGGTTCCGATTATCAAATTTCGATGATCGAAACCTTTTTAAGTTATCTTTTTCTAATCATATCCCAGCCACCATAATCATTTCCCATATTATCCGTTTTTTTACCTATTTATCATCCTTCTCCAATTATTATGTCCATCAAGATATTTGTTTGCCACGGTTTCTTGGCACATTTCGATAGCCCAGATGGCATCACCTTGAGAAACTCCCTTTTCCACATCTCCCCTTAAATCCTCTAGTTGCTTTAATAAATCCAATATTTCACTCTGCTCTCCTTCATTTGCATTTGGTTTACGAATACGTTTAAAGCATAAACTTATACCCGCAGTTATAACTAAAATGATACCGCTGAGTAGAAATAATACAGCTGGTGAAACAACTCCTAACAACCAACCTACAATTAAAAAAGTTATGGGTTGGATTCCAGTGGAACCCAGAAGCTGTAGGCTCATTACTCTTCCTATAGCATCAGCTGGTGATTGTAATTGTATAAGGGTTACAACGAGAACGTTGAGTATTCCAACACATATTCCACTCATTAACAAAAAACTTGCAATAACATACAGATGTTGAGGGAAAAAACCAACAAATGACCAAAATACTCCAAGAAGAATGGTAATTATCATACTCATGACGCTTTTCGATTTAATCTTTTTAAAGAATCCAATGATAAATACCCCAATTAATGTTCCAAGACCCAAGGATGACATTAGAAATCCTAGATTTTTAGCACCGCCATCTAGCGTTTGATTTGCGATATAAGGTAAACCAATTTGCTGCGGACCGACAATGCTCAAATTTAATAAGGCCGAGATAACTATCAGCAGTAAAATTAGTTTATTTTTATTAACAATTTTCAAACCGCCCATTATATCCTTGGATAAAGATCGAATGGTGAGATTTTGTCCCTCTTTCTTCACATCGACACCAATATTCTTTAAAAGAAAGCTAAACACCAAACTAATAATGAAGAATATAGACATTGTACTATAGACAGCAGTAACCCCGTATAAGGCTATTAGAACACCGGCAATTGCTGGACCAAACGTATTGGATAATTGCATGCTAAGCTGCGAAAAAGAGTTTGCTGATTGCAAATATTCCTTTGGAACAAGTTTAGGAATTAATGCAAAGGTTGTTGGAAGAAATAAAGCTGATGTGATTCCAAAAAATATTGCGAATAAAACTAGCATCCATGTTTGAACAGGGAACCAAAACAAAATGCCTGTAAAAATAATGGTACTTGTGACCAATATGGATATATTTGCGACCAATAATTTCTTAGGGCTTAAATTATCAAACAACACTCCACCTATTGGCACTAATATTAGTCTAGGTATTGAAGCTATGGTAAGTAAAGTCCCCAATATCATTGTAGAATTGGTAAAGTCTATGGTTAACCAAGCCAGTGAAAGAAAATAAAATTGCATTGCAACTAACATAAAGGTTTGCACAAACCAGAAGTTTCTAAAGTTGGGTATAACAAGAAGCTTATAAAAATGAGTGTTTTTAATCACTTCATGCATACTCCTTTCAATAAAATTTTTATTTGGTTAAATAGCAATTCTAATTCGTCGCGATTTGGCTGATAATCCCGAGCAATCCAAAACTGTACTTGGCCGTCTATATAAGACCAAAATATTTGTGTAATTATCGCTGGATTAATTTCAGCTTTAAATTCACCATTTTTCTTTCCATATTCGATTATGTCTATAAAATATTTTTCCGTTGTAGAGTAATTGGCTAACAATTTCTCCCTATAATTAGGTATTCGGCTTGATTCCATCCAAAATTCAAAAACTAATTTTGTTGAACTACTATCTAATTCAGTCCACGAAAAAATGATTCGTTTCCATTGATTTAACAATTGGTTATATGCACTTTCATGTTGATTCACTGGTTTTAAAAAATAGGGTTTTTTGTTCAACAAATAATCAAGTATATAAATGAATAAATCCTCCTTGCTGTCAAAATATGCATACAACCCCCCTTTGCTTAAGCCTGTGGCGGACGAAATCATACTCATAGAGGTCCCATGATAACCGTATTCTTTAAATGTTTCTAAAGATTTTTCGGCTATAAAATTTTTGTTTTGTTCTTTCTTACTTGCGGATAATTTCGGCAATTTTAGCAACTCCTTCTTTAAAAACGATTGGTCGTTTTTATTATCATAAAAAACAAAATTTGCAAATCATTATTTAAATCCCTTCAGCTCTGGAATTGGCGTTTATGGCGGCATAAAAAAAAGGAAAACATCCATTAGAATGTTTTCCAATTTTTGCTATGTGAATATTTTAATTGACGATTGTTACGTTAACAGTTTTTACGCCCCATGCATCTGCTTTGGCATCAGTTGGCATATGGACATCGATTTTATGTCCTTTAATTGCGCCGCCAACGTCTCCGGCAGTTGCGTATCCATAACCTTCAACGTATACCTTTGATCCGAGTGGAATAACGTTTGGATCCACCGCAATGACTTTGGCATTTGGATCTGCCTTCAAATCGATTCCTGTTGATGTTACACCGGAGCAGCCATCGCAATTAGCGGTATAGGCAGTGGCTTTTACAGAGACTGTTTTGCCTTTCGGTGCATTGTTATTATTATTGCTTTGCTCCGCTTTTTTTGCTGGCTCTGCATTGTTATTATTATTTTGCTCTGCTTTTTTGGCTGGCTGTGCAGATGCTTGCTGTGTATTATTTGATGTCTCCGGAGCCTTTTTGGCAACTGGAGTAGGTTCGTTTTCTTTTGGAACATTTACACCTTTGATTTCCAATTTTTGACCAACAACGATGATGTCGGAATCAAGGTTATTCCAGTTTTTTATATCTTTTATATCAACATCAAATTTGTTTGCAATCTTAGTTAGTGTATCGCCTTTTTGAACTTCATAGTCTTCATTGATGAATATTTTTTGGTTTGGGTGGATGACGGTTGAGTCAAGATCATTCAATTCAACTAGTTCATCGACAGAAGTATGATATTCTTCAGCGATGCTCCAAAGGCTATCCCCGTTTTGTACTTTGTACTCTTGTGCTGAAACATTCGTTACAGCTGCGCCAGTAATTATGACACCCATAGCAAGTGATGCTACAACTTTCTTCATTAGGTAGTCCCTCCTTAAAATCTGACAATGCCTATACTATCACAGATTCATAGCCTGTGAAGTTACAAGACATTTAAGAGTCAGTTACAAGGATTACCTAAATACAGGTCTTTTGTTACAAGATTGATAGGAATATGACAAAAACACTATTTTAAGCCGACTATGTTTTCCTTTTGACTTATTAAAATGAATCTTTCATTTATTTTATTTTGAATATACGTAATACAATCTATAATCAAAATATAATTTATGTATTTCAATTCAGTTATTTCCATTATTTGGTGCTATGTTTTGCTTCATTTAACATCCACTTTTTGCTTTTGACGAAAAAATAAGCTTAGCCATGCTAACGACCAACTTAAAAACGCGATGATGCAAAAAAAGGTTGTTCAGTCTCTAAAGAAAAAAATAAGGGACCCCATAAGCGGTCCCTCATCCTTATCAATTATTTAACTGGTTCTTTCTCAGAAACGCCCAATTGATACAAGAATGGTTCTTTATCTTCCCATTCCGCAGAGTAGTTGACAACACGTTTGTTGACAGGAACCACGATAGAACGGAAGACAGTTGGGAATACAGGCACTTCGTCAACCATCAATTGTTGCCATTCTTTATACACTTTTTGACGGTAGGCAGTATCAAATGCTTCTAAAGAAAGACCATCCTCCAATAGCTTATCATTTTCTTCGCTTGCATAGCGAGAGAAATTAAATAATGCATTTCTGCCATACAATCCGCTTGGATCAACATCGGTTCCTGTGCTCCAGGCACCTTGGTAAATATCGATTTTCGGATCATCGTTTCCTTCTTCACCGACACGCTCATAGAAAGAGTTGATATCGTGGAGTTTTCCATCCAATAACTCAACATTCAAACCAACTTGTTTCCATGCCTGGATGTAATATTTAGCAATTGGTTCAGCTGTGTCGCCACCGGACATGGAAGCAAACGTAATCGTCAACGGTTTACCATCTTTATCTTCACGGATGCCGTCACCATCTGTATCTTTGAATCCAGCTTCTTCAAGCAATTGTTTCGCTTTTTCTGGATCATAGGTTGGTGCTTCTACATCTTCTGCGTACCAGGATTTATGAGCAGGGTCAATCAATGTATTCGCAGACCAGCGCAGTCCATGATAGAATTTCTTTCCTACTGCATCGTTGTCAACCGCATACCACATTGCTTTACGCAAGTTCTTATCGCACATTTTGCAGTCTGGGTTCGGCTTGACTTCGCCCTTCTTCTTATCCCAAGTACCTAGTTTAAACCCAATATACGTATATGCCATATCGATGTTACCCAAAAATTCAACGTTTTTCATATCCGCATTGTCGGGATATTGATCTGTAGGGAAACTGTCGACCATGTCTACTTTACCTTGTTCTAGTTCTTTAACAACTACTGATGGATCTACCCTTTTGACGGTTAGTTTTGCAAGAGCAGGTTTACCGCGCCAGTAATCCTCGTTCCTAGTTAAAACAACTGATTCGCCAGGGACAATACTTTCAACTTTATATGGTCCCATTCCAAGTGGCTTTTTACGGACTTTTTCGGATTTAGCCAAATCCTTCACAGGAATATCCTCCAGATAATGCTTCGGAATGGCATACGGCCAAATGCCCCCTGCCAACAATGACGGTGTTGGATCCATGAAGGTCATTTTCAAAGTCTTGTCATCAACCACTTCCAAACCGGAAATCTTGTCGCTTTTACCTGTATGGTATTCTTCCATTCCTTTTATATTTCGAAAAGAATCATCGTAACGAACACCAGTATAGTCCTTATGCCCAATGACATAGAAGGAATATGCCCAGTCTTCGGCTGTTACCGGCTTGCCATCCTGCCAGTTCACATTATCCTTGATCTTGAAAGTGTATGTTTTCTTATCATCACTTACTTCAAATGATGCGGCACCTTCTTTGTAATTGAAGTCTGCATCCGCATCCAACAAAGCTTCGTCAAACCACTTAATAGTCTCCCAATCCACCGCACCGGAATAAAGAGCAGTATTAAGTGTTCCTTGGAATGGACTGTCTGTTACGACCCCATAAGTCAATTCTCCGTCTTCTAGGGGTTCAGCATTATTGCTGGTAACCAGAGGGAAATCCTCAATCGAATATATCCCTTCTTCCGACTCCCCACCTTTTTGTTCCGTTTTGCCTTTGTTGGAGTCACCTCCATCGGCTTTTTCCTTACTGCCACCGGAATCCTTGCTACACGCTGCCAATGCAAGCACCAATGCAAGCATCATTGCCAGGAACAGCTTCGTCCAATTTGTCTTTCTCATACTCGTAAACCTCCCCTTTTAATATACTTCTATCATGCTGTCGGACGTCGCCGACTGTGTTATACTGATATTTTTGCTGTATGCAAAACCCCAGTATCCTACAAAGTATTGATTATTTCCGTGCCACAGTCTGTCGCTACGCCTCACCCCCTTAAAGTTTCCCCTCTTTACTTTCTTATTCTTCAGAAAAATGCACTTGAACTTTTCTAGCCTCTCCGTTGCCTTGCATCTGTCGCCCGTTTCAATGCTTCACCAACGTTTCGAACTGCCAGCATCAAGACCAAAATCAATATTGCTGGCGGAACCCAAATCCACCAACGAAATTCCAACGTTTGCGGATTAGTCGCATAGCTTAACAGCGTTCCCAAGCTTGGTGTGTCTTCCGGAAAACCGAATCCCAGGAAAGAAAGTCCTGATTCAATTCCTATGTTTGCCGCCAGATTTAATGTCATGTTAACAATGATAATTGATGACAAATTCGGCAGCATCTGAGTCATCATGATTTTGAAATTGGAGGAACCCATCGTTTTAGATGCCTGAATATAATCCAATTCACGTTCCTGCAAAGCTTTCGATCGGATCAGACGTGCAATCCCCATCCACAAAAACAATGTCATAATGAGTGAGAAAGATATGATACTATATTTTGGCACGATAGCAACAAATACGATAACAATCATCAGAAATGGCAATACCATGAAAAAGTCCAAAATCCGCATCATGATATTATCTACTGTCCCACCGAAATACCCCGCGATAAGACCGAAAAGTATTCCAATCGCGCCAGACATTAACGTAACCAAAATCCCGATGGACAATGAATTTCTTGTGCCAATAATCAACTGACCAAAAACATCTCTGCCGCCATAATCCGTACCTAGCCAAAAATCACTGGATGGAGGTTGATGAATAGAAAACAAATCAACTGTTACAATATCCTCCTGATTCATAAACAAAGAAATACCATATACAAAAGCGGAAATAAGCACAAGAAAAATTAACGAGATTAATGCCAACTTGTCACGAACAATTTCCCTCCAAAAGATGGAAAAACCGGTTGGACTCTTGCTTTCTTCGGTTTGTTCCGTTTCTTCAAGAACTGCAACATTCTTTTCCAATTTTTACTCACCCCAGAATCTATCAGTCTATATCTAGCAAACTGTCCAATTACTTATTTGCTTGCATGGTGCATTTACTTGATTCGGATCCGCGGATCGACGAGACTCAAGATAATATCGGAAATCAGCGTACCAAGTATAGCGGCTATTCCGAATAGCAATGTCAGAGCCGTAGCGACACTATAGTCACGTGTCGTAATGGATTCCAAGAACAACTGCCCCATACCGGGATAAGTATAAATACTCTCTACAAAGACAGTCCCACTGATTAAACCAGTAATCTCATATCCGAAAAATGCAGCAATTGGCAACAGGGAGTTACGCAAAACATGACGATTGTATACCCTTGATTCCGATGCTCCTTTAGCCCTTGCTGTCAGGATGAAATCTTTTTGTTTCGTATCTATAATTTCATTGCGGAGATACTGTACCGTTCCAACCGTTCCTATCAATGCCATTGAAATCGCGGGTAAGAGCAAGTGATATAATTTACTACTAATATAGTCCAACGTCCCCGGTGTCGAACCCGGTGTAACACTTCCTCCTGTAGGGAACCAGCCAAATTGGAAACCGAAAATCCATAGAAGGACAAGTGCGAAAATAAATAACGGTGTAGCAAAACCAATATATGTATAGCCTGTGATCGCCTGATCCAACAAAGAATCGTTGTATCGCCCGCTAATAATTCCCAAAGGTACCGATATCAGGTAAATAAGGATTAGTGTTACAAGTGACAACCAGAATGTGTTCACCATCCGTTGTCCAATCAATTCGGATACCGGCATTTTATAGCGAAAGGATTCTCCCATGTCTCCATGGAATAAATCTCCTATCCAGTGAATATATTGCGTATACCAAGGGTCATTCAACCCCAATTTTTCCCTCAATTCCTCCAGCGTCGCGGGATCAAGATTTGGATCCATCAATCCTGATAGCGCATCTCCGGGCATCATTTTAGCCATGATGAAAACCAGAATACTTAACAAAACGACTTGCGGGATCATAATCAATATTCGTCGTACTGTAAATTTCCACATACCGTTCAACCTTTCTCCGGAAGGGCAACATAATGTGTGCTGGAAACTGGCTGCAGACTATATGCTAGCCCCTGATTGTCAAAGTAATCGTGATATGACTGTTCGTATTCTTCCTTCACCTTTTGTCTGAATTGCATATGTACTTCCCGCTTTGTAGGATCAATATCCGGAATTGCTGCAACAAGGCGTTTTGTGTAAATATGCTGTGGTGATTGGAATATATCTTCTGTTGTACCTTCTTCGACAAATCGTCCACGATACATGATTCCGATTTGGTCACACATGTGACGGATAACACCAAGGTCATGACTGATAAATAAGTACGTCAATCCCAGTTCTTTTTGAATTTCTCGCATAAAGTTCAGTACTTGTGCCTGAACGGATACGTCCAGTGCCGACACCGGCTCATCCGCAATAATTAGCTGCGGTTTTAAGGCAATTGCCCTGGCAATCCCAATGCGCTGACGCTGTCCACCGGAAAATTGATGCGGATATTTTACAATGCTTTCCGGGCTGAGTCCTACCAATTCCAAGAGCTCCTGCACCCTTTTGCGCTCCTCCGCTTTACTCATTTTTTCAAAATTACGGAGTGGTTCTGCCACGATATCCAGCACCCTTTTTTTCGCATTCAGTGAGGAATATGGATCCTGAAAAATCATTTGTACATTTTTGCGAAAGTCCTGCTTTGTTTTGCGCGGATCCGTAATATCCTTGCCTTCAAAAACAATCTTTCCGGCAGTAATATGATTTAATCCAATGATAGCCCGTCCGGTGGTTGTCTTGCCTGAACCTGATTCTCCGACAAGTCCGTATGTTTTTCCTTTTTCAATTTCAAAGGACACGCCATCAACCGCTTTGACATAATCGACCGTCCTGCCGAAGATACCACCCTTAATCGGAAAATGCACTTTCAAGTCTTTTACTTCAAGAAATGCCATGATGCTTTTCCTCCTTGCGCTCCTTTGGAAAATGGAAATGCTTGTAGCATGTGCAACGGACGAAATGCCCCGGTGTCACCTCATGCATTTGCGGATTTTCCTCGTGTGCTGACTCATCGAGCCACGGAATTCGGTCTTTAAATCTGCAACCTTCGCGCGGCAGATTTTTCAGTGAAGGCACAATACCCTGGATAACGTGGAGCTCGTCTTGGTCTTTCTCGGCATTTGGCACGGAATTCAAAAGCGATCTTGTGTACGGATGCAACGGTCTGCCAAAGAGCGTCATCACGTCGGCTATTTCAACGATTTCCCCGGCATACATAACCGCCACTCGATCGGCCATTTCAGCTACTACACCAAGGTCGTGCGTTATGAGAATAATGCCTGCATGCATGTCTTTCTTTAAACGGGTGATTAAATCGAGAATTTGCGACTGAATGGTTGCATCAAGTGCGGTTGTCGGTTCATCCGCAATTAAAAGTTCGGGATCATTGGCAATTGCAATTGCAATGACAACCCGCTGTCTCATACCGCCTGATAGCTCGTGCGGGTATTGATTATAAGTATGTTCCGGCCGTGGAATCCCTACTTTATCCAGCAGTTCCAGGACCTTTTTCTTTCTATTTGCCTGACTTAACGTTTTATTATGTAAATAGATAACTTCACCAATTTGATCCCCGATAATCATTAAGGGATTCAGCGCCGTCAAAGGATCTTGGAAAATCATTCCCAAATCCTTCCCTCGCAGCCGATTCATTGTTCCCGGGCTTGCATGCGCAAGGTCGTGATCTTTGAATAGTATATTTCCTTCTATTTTCGCTCTCGTGTGTAGTCCCATAACCGAGAATGCCAAAGCACTTTTCCCGCATCCGGACTCGCCAACTACCGCCAATACTTCATTTTTGTTTACTGTTAACGATACATCATCCACCGCTGCGTAATATTCGTCACCGATACGGAATGAAGTTCGTAAATTCTTGAGTTGTAGCAATTCCTGTTTCAAAATAACCCTCCTTACATCGGCTGGTGCTGACCATATATCGCGCATATTCCTTTTATTAATGCGCCATGGTTTAGATATTTCGGAAAATTCCAATTTAAGAGATAGGTGTAATACCTTTGTAACAAACTGGGATTGATTTAAATTATATATTAATTTCAGATTTATGACAAGACTTATTTATATTTTTTTATTTTGAATAACCTTTTTTCCATTTCTCAGGAATTGAAGCTCATTGACTATTGGTAGTTGAACCAATCGGCCTTTTACAGGCAGCCATGAAGCAAAAGGTTTTACCAACGAGGGTGAAAATGGGTTTATTTTGGCAGTAATACCCCGCCCAAGCTTCTTTGATTTTCCAATCTTTGAGAGAGAGTCTTGTATCTCCAAAAAAATAAAGCCCGATTCCACAGTTGGAAATCGAGCTTCGATACGATACATGATCGCGTTAATTCGTTATATAATTGGCTTGATATTGTTCCATTTCTTTCTCGGAGCAATACACATAGTGACCCGGTACAATTTCTCTCATCTTCACTTCTTCTCCTGCCTCGTATTGATGAGACCCCGGATCATAGGTGTGCCTTTTGCGACTGCGTTCATAAATCGGATCAGGCAATGGTATGGCAGACAGCAATGATTTTGTATAGGGGTGCATTGGGTTACGGTACAGATCCTCGGAATTCGCAAGTTCGACCAATTTCCCGAAATACATGACACCAATTCTGTCGCTAATATATTTCACCATCGATAAATCGTGTGCAATGAATAGATAAGTCAGCGATTTATCCCGCTGCAATTTTTTCAGCAAATTAACCACTTGCGCCTGAATGGATACATCCAAAGCGGAAATAGGTTCGTCGGCAATAATGAATTCCGGGTTCACAGCCAGGGCGCGTGCAATCCCAATCCTTTGTCTTTGACCACCGGAAAACTCATGCGGGAAACGATTCGCATGGTCACGACTCAATCCAACTGTCTCAAGTAAATGTTGGACCATTTCCGAACGCTCTTGATTTGATTTTGCAAGATTGTGGATATCGATTCCTTCCGCGATTAAATCGTTTACCTTCATTCTCGGATTCAGCGAAGCATACGGATCCTGGAATATCATTTGCATTTTTTGGTGAAGTACTTTCAACTGGGATGTGGATTTTTTTTCGTGCACGTTCACACCCCGATACAATACACTTCCGCCGGTGGCATCATACAAACGAATAATTGTCCGACCGGTTGTGGATTTGCCACATCCCGATTCACCAACCAGACCCAGCGTTTCACCTTTATATATATCAAACGTAATGTCATCCACTGCACGGACTTCGTTTGGTTTACCTTGATTGAAATATTGCTTCAGGTGTTTTACTTCCAATAGCTTTTCTGTTTGTGCCATCTATTTTACCCCCTTTGCAAATTTACGCATTCTTGCTTGAATATTTTCGGGGGGCTCCACTTTCGGTGCATTTGGATGCAAAAGCCACGTTGCTGCATAGTGCGTATCGGATACTTTATACATCGGTGGTTCTTTCTCCAAGTCTATTTTCATCGCATAAGGGTTTCTCGGTGCAAATGCATCCCCTTTTGGCGGATTCAACAGATCCGGTGGTGTACCCGGAATAACATATAATTCATTATTTTTCTCATCCAACGAAGGCATTGAACTAATCAATCCCCATGTATACGGATGCTGCGGATTGTAAAATATCTCGTCCACGGTACCTACCTCGACGATTTTTCCACCATACATCACCGCAACACGATCGGCTACATTGGCAACCACACCCAAGTCGTGTGTAATAAATATAATCGATGTTTCAATTTGTTTTTGTAATTCTTTCATCAAATCAAGAATTTGGCCTTGAATGGTCACGTCCAGTGCTGTTGTAGGTTCATCTGCAATTAACACTTTCGGTGCGCATGCAAGTGCGATCGCGATGACGACCCTTTGTCGCATTCCGCCGGAAAATTGGTGTGGATACTGCTTGATCCGTATATCCGGTTTTGGTATTCCGACTAAATCCAACAATTTTAGCGCCCGCTTTTTCGCTTCACTTTTATGCATTTTTTGGTGCTTTATGAGTGGCTCCATGATTTGCTTTCCAATTGTCATTGTTGGATTCAATGATGTCATTGGGTCCTGAAAGATCATGGAGATATCTTTTCCCCTGATTTTTTGCATTTCTTTTTCTGACGCTTGTACAATATCCTTATCCTTAAACATAATCTTTCCGGATTTAATTTCCGAGTTATTTGTTGGCAATAATCGCATAATCGATTTCGTTGTAACAGACTTTCCGGAACCCGATTCGCCGACAATGGCAAGCGTTTCACCCTCGTATAGGTCAAAATCGATGCCTCGAATAGCCTTTATTTCACCCGCGAATGTATGGAAGGATATATGAAGGTCGCTAATTTCCAATATTTTTTTGCTCATCTCATTTCACCTCGTCTTTTAATCACGCATTTTCGGATCAAATGCATCCCTCAATCCATCGCCAATCAAGTTACAGGCTATTAATATGATGCAAATCACGATACATGGGATGAACATTAAGTGAGGCAAGAATTGGAATGTTTGATACCCATCTTCAATCAATGTACCAAGTGATGCCCTCGGTGCCTGCAATCCAATCCCGATAAAGCTTAGGAATGCTTCAAAAAATATCGCGCTTGGAATGGTAAACATCGTATTGATAATGATAACACCTGAAAGGTTTGGCAATAAATGTTTTAACAGCAGTCTGGAATTTTTGGCACCTAACGTTCGGGAAGCAAGAATATATTCCTGGTCTTTTAGTTTCAGGACTTGTCCGCGCACAACCCTTGCCATACCGACCCAACCTGTAATGACCATTGCGATCGTAATCGAAATGATTCCCGGTTTTAGGATCAAAAGCATCAAAATGACAACGATAAGGTTAGGAATACCG
This sequence comes from Tigheibacillus jepli, assembly GCF_030732005.1. Taxonomy (GTDB): domain Bacteria; phylum Bacillota; class Bacilli; order Bacillales; family Amphibacillaceae; genus Tigheibacillus; species Tigheibacillus jepli. Next base: position 18,818 of record NZ_JAROCA010000040.1, read on the forward strand.
GAAATAATCTCCAGGATACGCTGCATCACATTATCAACTCTGCCGCCTTTGAATCCCGAGATCAAGCCGTAGCCAACCCCGATAACCATATCAATGAGCGCAGCAAGTAAAGCGATATACAACGATACCCTTGTTCCCAGCCATACCCGGGAAAACAAATCGCGTCCCAAGCTGTCTGTACCGAACCAATAGTATTCCTTCACATTTTGTTGCTTATATACGTCAGTTTCCACGCCACCGATTTCCTGTTTGCCGTCAAATATACCAAGTTTTTCCAAACCGGGGATTTTTGGCGGAAGATTTGATTTTGTTACATCCTGCGCATAGGCGTCATAATGCGAGATATGCGGTCCGATGGCAGCCATAATGATGACTAACAGCAAAATAACGGCACTAATGATTGCTCCTTTATTTTTACGTACCCGAAGCCATGCATCCTTCATGAATGATAGCTGGGGCTTTGCGATCAATTCATTGTCCATATTGTCTGTAGATGCCGGTTCAAATAGTTCCTTTGGTATTTTTTCAGAAGTTGAATTACTCATTTTTTAGCCCCTCCTGCCAGCCTAATTCTAGGGTCAATGATGCCATACAGTATATCTACCACCAAGATGATCACTGTTAATAAGAAGGCAAAGAAGATAGTCGTTCCCATAATGATAGGAAAGTCGTTTGTCTGAATTGATTTTACAAATTGCTCACCGATTCCAGGAATAGCAAAAATCTGTTCGACTACCATCGAACCAGTCATTAAGCTAACAGCCATGGGACCCAAAACAGTAACGAGAGGGATTAGCGCATTGCGGATAGCATGTTTTACAGACACTTCCATGCGGGAATTACCTTTTGCTTTTGCCAAAGTGATATAATCGGAACTTAACACTTCAATTAATTCGGTTCTCATAAACCGGGCGGCTGTTGCAATTGGAAATATTGCCAATGCAAGGGTAGGCATAATCGATGATGCGAATCCATCCCACGATGCAACGGGCAGCCACTCCAATTTCACGCCGATGTAATATTGCAAGACCGCAGCGAATACAAATGATGGGATAGACTTGCCCAAAACCGCAAGAAAAGTACTCCCGTAATCAATCCACGTATTCTGGAACATGGCGGCAAATACACCGAGCATAAGTCCTACAATACTTCCAAGAACCATTGCCTGGAAGCCCAATTCAAGTGATGGACCAACCCGGTTCATTAACATATGTGTAACGGGCTGATTGTCAAACTGGAAAGAAACACCCAAATCACCTTTCACAATATTAACCATGTAATTTGCATACTGTACAGGGATAGGCTTATCAAGTCCGTATTTTTCATTTAAAATCTGTTGCTGTTCCTCCGTCAATTTTTCCTCGTTTTGGAAAGGAGTACCAGGCAGAAATTTCATTAAGAAAAAGGTTACTGAAGCGATTATAAACAACGTAATAATTAAATAAATGACACGTTGTACCAGGTACTTCGCCATTTAACTTCCTCCTCGTAGGCTGATTAAGCGAAAATTCAATCAGTGAAGTGATAATTCGCCCCCCACTGAACAAGAAAGGATCAAAGACCAAAAACAAAGCGTTGGGAGTTTGATAATGCATCCCGTCAACATGCATTGTTTTAACACCTTTGTGACCTGCATCATGCAGGTATGAATTTGACTTTCAGCTTGTCCCCCACTTATCCATTTCGTTTTCTTCAAGTTTGAAGTGGAGTATTACTGTCATTTGATGCGTGATAAATACAAATTTTCTAATTAAAAATGCATAAACAGGGGGAAAGAGAGTATTTGGCTAAATACTCTCTTTCACTCGTCTGACTATTTTATATGTTGTCAGCCTGTTGGATTACTTTTCAATTTTTACATTTTTGAGCGTATAATCCGGTCCGAATAAATGCTCTTCAAAGTTCTTCACGTATGGTTTAATGAGAACCAAGCGACCACGCTGATAAATTGGTGCCACTACTGTATCATCTTGTACCAGCAATTTTTCAGCTTTCAACATTGTTTCCCAACGTTTGGCAGGTTCATTTGCATACGTAACTTTTGCATCATGGATCAACTTGTCATATTCCTTGTTGGAATATCCAGTATTGTTATTGGTTCCATCTGTTACATACAAATCAAGGAATGTCATTGGGTCAAGGTAGTCCGGTCCCCAACCGTGCATAACAATGTCGTAATCTTGATCTGTTGTCTTTTTCAAGCGGACTTTAAATGGAACGTTTGTCAATTCAAGTTTCAGACCTTCAAGATTTGTTTCCAGTTGGTTTTGGAAATATTCAGCTGTTTTCTTCGCGTTTTCTGTATCATCACTTAAATAGTCAAGTTTGATTTCTTTGACGCCAAGTTCTTTCAAGCCTTTTTTCCAATACTCTTTCGCTTTTTCTACATCGTAGGACATCAAATCTCCGCTTTCTTCACGGAAATCTTTGCCTGTTTCCGGATTTTTTGCCAATCCTTTCGGCACATATCCGTCACTTGGAACAGATCCATTTGCCAAAACTGTTTCCGTAAATGCTTTTTTGTCAAATGCCATTGCAAGTGCTTTACGGATATTTTCATTTGCCAATGGTGTATCTTTTCCATTGCGTTTTTGGTTGAATTTCAGATACCAAGAACTACCTTCTTCAAATGTAGAAGCATCTTCATTGTTTTGATATTGTTTTGCATATTCAGCACTCAATGCTGCTGTACGATCGGCTTTTCCTGTATTGTACAAGTTAACTGCAGTATTTGGTGTTTTCGCAACCTGTACGTTTACCTTCGTCAGGTTAACCTTATCTTTGTCATAATAATTATCATTCTTTTCGTATGACCATTTCAGTCCCGTACCATCCCAGTTGGTTAAAACAAAAGGACCGTTTGCCAGCATGTTATCACTGTTTGTACCAAACTTGTCGCCTTTTTCCTCCACGAATTTCTCGTTTAGTGGAAGATACGTACCGAATGCCAATAATGAATCAAAATATTCTACTGGCTGTTCCAGTGTAACTTTCAGTGTGTAATCGTCAGCTGCTTCTACTCCCAGGTCTTCCGGAGATTTTTTACCGTCTATGATATCACTTGCGTTTTTAATGATACCTGAGAACATATATGCATACTCAGAACCAGTTTCCGGGTTAACAGCTCTTCTCCATGAGTAAACAAAATCGTTTGCTGTTACAGGGTCGCCGTTGGACCATTTGGCATCTTCACGCAATTTAAACGTGTATTCCTTGCCGTCCTCGCTTACCTCTGGTTCCCCATCGGAAATGGCAGGAACTGGTTTGTCATTTTCATCCAGGCGATAGAGACCTTCCATTGTTTGTCCAAAAACAATAAAACTTGCGGCATCTGTTGCCAATGTTGGGTCTCCAGTCGGAATTTCTGCTGTTTCAATCAAATTCAATACCTGTTCTGTCTTTTCAGCAGAATCTCCTTTTGAAGAATCTCCTTTTGCGTTATCGTCTTTTTTATCTCCTGATCCTGAGCTACAAGCCGAAATAACGATAGCCAGAGAAGCTATTAACGCAATAAAGAGATAATATTTTGACTTTTTCATTCTTAAACCTCCCCTTTTTTATATGAACAACCCTTATTATACAGTATTTTTTTTAATTGTAAATATCTCCTTATAAAAAAATTTACTCCTTTTCGAACTATTTTCCTTTTTGATTACCTTGCAATTTCAGATATAATTGTACTAGTCCCAGAAAAACAGACTAATTGTGATGATCTGTTTGAATAGAATGGAGCGTGTTTTTTTGTATCTAAAAAAACTTTTAATTTGGCTGGCATCTTCACAATTATTGGTCATTTTATTTTCATTTATTTTTTATCGGAAAATCGATTTACTTGGATATATAAATGTATCTTTTATTATTGGGACCTTACTTGTTCTTGCGGCGTTGACAGGTTTTGTCATCAAGGGTAGATTTTTTGATATTGTATTTCGGAGTTTTCAGTATGTTTTCAGTAGAATGGAAGATGAAAAAAGGCGTCCATTATCACAGCTGATTCCGCAAAATTATCAGCTACCCTTTGTCACTGGGGTCATGATGCTGGTGTTTATGGCGGTCATGTTGATTATTTATCAGTAGTAGGACAGGGGTACAGGTCCCTCGTCCCACCCGGATTTAATTCTTGTTATAAATTGGGATGTTCCAGCCTCTTTTTCTGTATATTCGATAGACATTTATCTTATATTGGCAGGGTAATAACCCTGTATTGAAATATTCTTTCCTATACAAGGTGGTTCAAAGCCCCGTTGGGTACAGTTCTAAAACAGTCCTTTGAAGAAGTCGGCAAGTGTCTGGAATAGCTTGCTGAAAAAGGTTGCTACCTTTTGCCAAAATCCTTCATCATCGATAATGTCGCCAACCTTGCCTTTGACCTTTGATGCAATATCGTTCAATTGCGATTTCACTTGGTCGAAGTTAATGTTTAAATCTCGCATCTTGTTGAAAAGATCTATCAACAGCTGCCGATCCTTATCACTCAATTGAATGTTCAGTTTATCCAACTGTTCTTTTACAATCTTTTCTACGTCTTCTTTCGTTGCCGGATTTTTCTCGGCAATTTCTTTTTTAATTTCTGTCAGCAGCTCGCTGACCTTTTCCTGGCTGATGCCATCCTCTTTTGCCAGTTTTGTTGCTACATCCAATTCATCATTTGCCAGTTCCATACGTTCTTTATCCAGTTGATCTCCTTGAACATCATATGCTTTATAAATTCCGGTTAATGCTGAATGACCGGTTACTTTAACTGGAGAAGCCACTTCTACCGTCGCGTCTTCCACACCGGCGGTCAGTAAAGCGTTGGCATACATTTCACTTGTTACTTCGGTGATGTTTTCCGGTGTGACGATGTTAATATCAAGACCGGATCCCTTTTCTTCCCTGGTTATTTTTGCAGACGAATACATATGTGAGCCCGGATCGCCGTTAATGTACTTGACAATGTCCTGACCGGTAACCGTATATTCCTTTGTGTTTTGCGGATCTTTTACACCAAGTTGTTCACGTACCTGATCCTTTTGGGCAGGTGTCAGTGTTTCTCCGTAAACAACAATTGGCACGCCAAATTTTTCATTGATTGCACCCGTGTCATCCCTACTTCCGTCATCTGCCGACACATGAAAAGATGTTCCTGCTATGAAACTAGCAATTAATATGAAAATAACCGATAGTTTCCCTGCATATTTTATCATTGGTATAAATCTCCTTTTCTTGACCTTTGAAAGTTGTGACAATTTTTTATTGAAACTGAAGGAGAATGACATCCCGCTTTTTGAAATCAAGCGCGTACCAAGCTAACCCAAAATACAAAAAGGAGATGTCTTTCTAGAGTTATGGTATCCTCTCGCTCGTTCATCGTCAAGTTTATTTTTCTGCAGCTTTATTTACATAGATTATAAGCATTATAACTTATTTGTTTCATTGAATGCTTTAATTTTGATCTGCCCGAAGAATGCAAGAATTATTCGTTATCCGAGGACAGCATACGCGCCCCATTTGGAAATACAGAAGACCCCTCATAAATCGCATCATTAGGCTATTGGCAGCACCCTCAAGCAGATTACTTTGCATTCATTCCTTCCTATGTTATATATATTTAGGAAGACGAAATAAAATAATCGGAAGGAAGGCGTTTTTCCATCAGGAAACAACAATTTCATGCAAATCGTAACTTGGCAATTATGTGGTTCGCCAACTTTTTTGTGTCGGGAAGTATGACAATGGTTGTCCCATTTATTTCCTTGTACGTTGATTCATTTGGAAACTTTTCTGATGCATATGTCCAAACGTGGTCAGGCTGGATATTTGCCATTACCTTTGTCGCTGCATTTTTCTTCTCTCCGATTTGGGGAAGGTTCGGTGACAGACACGGACGAAAAAAACTACTCATCTTGTTTGCTTTAGGAATGGGTTTATCAATATTTCTGATGGGGTTTGCCAAAAATGTCTGGCAGCTTTTTTTATTGCGCTTGATGATGGGAGTCTTTACCGGGTTCATCCCTATGTCCCAGGCATTGATTGCAACACAGACTTCCAAAAAAGTCGCGGGAAAAGTGCTTGGTACCTTACAAACCGGCAGCATTACAGGGCAATTGTTCGGCCCGCTGCTTGGTGGAGCATTGGCTGATGGATTCGGCTATGCAGCTTCATTTAAATGGACTACATTTTCCATCTTTCTCTCAGCAATCATTGTATTAATTGGTGTAAAAGAATCAAAAGAACCGGTTGAAGACAGCAGCCTTGACGAAGATACAAAGGTATACTCCAGCAAGGAGGTTATCCTGCTTATTGCCAAAAACCCGGTGTTCCTGGTTGTTATGCTGATTTCTGCACTGGTACAAGTAGCACATTTCAGTGTGCAGCCGATTTTATCCCTGTACGTTGCAGACATGCATGGTCCTGCAAGTATTGCGTTTTTCTCGGGGTTGGCATTTTCAGCTGCAGGAGCCGGAAACTTGTTCATGGCAAGAAAATGGGGGAAATTGGGTGACAGTGTCGGCTACGTCAAGATAATGATCTTTCTCCTGTTTATGGCAGGCATTGTTTATTTCCCGGGAGCATTTGTGACGAATATTTGGCAGCTTGTTGCACTGCGATTCCTACTCGGAATTGCCATTGGCGGCATCGTCCCTGTAAGAATTGCTTATATTCGCCAGGAAGCACCTTTATCCATACAAGGTGAGGTGCTTGGTTATAACACCAGCCTGCGCTTTTTCGGAAATATCATTGGTCCTGCACTTGGTGGTGTAATTGCAGGAATGTTTGGTTTTTCGGGGGTATTTATCGTAACAAGCAGTCTGCTGATATTATGCGGCATTATCCTGTTTACCGTCTGGTATCGACATGAATACACAGGAAAACATTCGCATGTCTATCCATTTCTTAGACGATAATTCAACGTTATAATTTGTGTAACCAGCAAACGAAAAAAGAAAGCGTCCAGCGCTTTCTTTTTTTTCGACAAAGTATCATTTCCCGGGAAATAGTTGTCATTGTTTGTTGTAAGCAGACGAAAAATATCTCCCTTGTTCAAAATTTTGAAATTAACCCGTGATCAAGATTTCAAGAATGTATGCGAAAGCTTTATAGGGTGATGACATACACGGATGAACCACCGAACGAAGGAAAAATCATGCCATTCAGTAGTTCATAACACGAATGAACGACCGAACAAACGAAAATTCACTTCATTCGGCCGTTTAAGTGGGGCTGAGCTGTATACACTTTATCCTATGTATGCCACAGCCTCAATTTCGACCAACACATCTTTTGGGAGACCGGCAACTTCTACACAGGCACGAGCCGGGTATGGTTCACTTAAATAGGAACCGTAAATATCATTGACTGTTGCAAAATACTTGATATCGCTTAAATAAATTGTTGTTTTTACCACTTGCGAGAAATCACAACCTGCCTCTTTCAAGATAGCTTGTAAATTTTCCATTACCTGCTTTGTTTGTCCTTCAATATCCGCTTTAATTTCATGTGTTTCGTCATTTAAGCCAATTTGACCGGAAATATATACATAATCTCCTGCCTTTATTGCTTGCGAGTATGGACCGATTGCATCCGGTGCTTGTTTCGAATAAATTTTTTCCATTCCTAGTACCCCCTTTTTTACCTATTATACCATTAATTACATTTTCCCTAAGCTAGATTATAGTAAACTATTTCAGCTTATCCACATAGCTATACACAATATACAAGAAAATGATTTACGTATATGGAAATTGTTCGAATACATGCCACAAAATATAGTGTTATATACAGCCTTATGCACAGGTTGTGTATAAAAGTGAATAATTTATCCCGATTAAAGTTACTTGCCCACAAATTATGCACAGTCTAGCCCGTTATTTGTGGAAAACTAATAGAAAAGGCTGTGCCCCAACAGACACAGCCACATTTCTTTATGCCCCGGCGCTTGCCTTGTGGACATCTTCTTTAACGCCTTCTCCTCGTTTGTATATAAATTGCCATACAAGCATCGCTACAAAAATCGCGGCACCGATTATATCGGAATGTCCGCCAGGGTAGATCAGCAATAAACCGGCAGCAACAGCAATGATTCGTTCATACCAGAATATTTTCCGGTACCAGAAACCAATCATCCCGGCACCAATGGCAATCATGCCGGCAATTGCCGTAATCAGAATCAAAACAAGCTCCATAAAATGGGTATTAATCATGAGCAGCTGTGGCTGTAAAATGAACATGTATGGAATGATAAATGCAGCTATTGCCAGTTTTGATGCATTTATCCCCGTTCGAATCGGTTCCCCGCCGGAAATACCGGTTGCAGCAAATGCAGCTAGTGCAACTGGTGGTGTAATATCAGCGACAATTCCGAAATAGAACACGAACATATGACCAGCAAGTACCGGAATTGCAACCTGCAATTGGTCATTTAGCGCAAGAATCGCCGGAAGCGCAATGGTGGATGTAATGATATAGTTTGCTGTTGTCGGTGAACCCATGCCAAGAATCAATGATGTAATCATCGTGAAAAACAGCGTAAGCAATAACAGGCCATTTGGATTTTCCGTAATTAGCCTTGCAATATCAACCAGACCTTGACCAAGCTTTAATCCAAGCCCCGTTTTCGTTACAACACCGACAATAATACCTGCACAAGCAGTTGCCGAGGCTACCCCCAATGCCGTTCTCGCACCGGAAATCAATGCAGTGATAAATTTACGCGGGGTGATCCGTGTCTCTTTTAGGAACAGGCTCACAATAACGGCTGACAAAATGCCATATAATGCAGTTCTTTCAATACTGAATCCTTTATATAAGAACCAAATAATCACAAGAATCGGCAACAGCAAGTGAATCTTTTTCAACACAACTATTTTTGACGGGATTTGGTCTTTTGGTAACCCATGCAGACCGGTTTTTTTCGCCTCTAAATGTGTCATGATCCAAATACCTGAAAAATACAGAACCGCTGGAATAATAGCCGCTTTGGCAATTTCCCAATAGCCAACACCAGCAAATTCAATCATCAGAAAAGCCGCTGCCCCCATAATTGGCGGCATGATTTGCCCACCGGTTGAGGACGCAGCTTCTACCGCACCGGCGAAGTTCTTATGGTATCCCAGCTTTTTCATCAGTGGAATCGTATACGATCCTGTTGTAACTGTGTTTGCAACAGAACTTCCGGAAATCGTCCCTTGAAGCGCACTCGAGAAGATAGCTACCTTTGCGGGCCCGCCGGTTCTTCTGCCGGCAAGTGAGATAGCCAAATCATTAAAATAATTCCCTACTCCGGTTTGGACAAGAAACGCCCCAAATAATAGGAACAAGAAGATATACGTTGAAGAAACCTGTAACGGTGTACCCAAAATACCTTCTGTTGTGAAATACATCGAATGAATAAGCTGCTCCAATGACAAGCCGCGATGGATCAGCATTCCGGGCATGTACGGACCAAACAAGGCGTACAATAAAAAGGCAATCGCAATAATCGTAATCGGCAAACCGACCGCCCTTCTCGTTGCCTCAAGGACAAGCAGGATTGCAAGCGCTCCAATTACCATTTGTGCCTCAGTTATTCCGCCAAATTGCTGAACAAGTGTGTCATAATAAAGCGGCCAGTATACTGTCACAACAATGGAAAGCAAAGCCAAAACAAAATCATACCAGGCAATCTTGTTTTTAGCACCTTTCTTTCTTGCCGGAAAAAGCAAAAATATAAGTACGAGCGCAAAACCTAAATGCACGGTGCGCTGAATATAAGCGGTAAATTGGCCGAATACACCTGTGTAAAGCTGAAACAGTGAAAACGCCAACAAAATGACGGAAACAACAATATAAAATATCCCTTGAAGATTACGGGTGTTGGATTCCGTATCATATTTTTGCATCAGTTCCTGTTGTTCCTTCTCCGAAAGTTGTTCTATTTTTTCACTCATGGATTTTCACTCCTTTCAAGGTTTTCCATAGCGATAGTTTTTCCGCCTTCATTTCATACCAGGAGCCCGGCGGAAAATATTGATTTAGCCAAATCATATGTTCTCCGTTCCAGCCCCAGACAAGCCGATGCTTGGAGATGGTTTTCCCATTTCGAATATTAATTGCGGGAAAAACGTTGTTCAAATTTTTAATATGATATTTGCCATTTTCATAGGTGAATTTTTCTCCCTCTAGTGCGTATGATGGCATCCCGATACCGAAATGTTCATATACAATTTCATCCTGTTTGATGGCATTGTTTTCCGTAATTTTGTATTTTTCGATAACATCCGTAAGATGAATGGAGTGTTTCCAAATAATATGAAAGGATTCACCTTTTTTAATAGGCAGGTAAGCTGCCAGCTGGTGTGTTGTTCCATCGTAGAAAACAAGCGCAGTCCGGAAAGGTATAAAAAATGCGCCCAGAAAGATGCATATCAGAAGTACAACAAAAATGGTTTTTGCAAACTTTCGATGCCTTTTCACCATATCATCCACAATCTTTCAAACAGATCTTTCCAATAACCAATAAGGAAAGGCCAGTAACTGCCTGTGTCAGGCTTGGAAACTGGCCTCATTTGACCCTGTTTTATTTCTTTTCGATACCTTTTTCGTCAAAATATTTCTTTGCACCCGGATGCAAATCGATTCCAATACCATCAAGTCCATTTTCTGGCTTAATGAACTTCGCCTTGTCATGCTTGATTTTATCCGGATTATCGTAGATTGCTTTCGTAATGTCATAGACGACATCTTCTGATAAGTCATCACGTACAGCAAGCATTGCCAGTACAGCTACAGTTTCCACATCCTCTTTCAAACCATAGGTGCCTTTTTCAATGGTATCTGCAGCGTAATAAGGGTATTTCTCAATCAATGCATCGGCCTTGTCTTTATCAATTGGTACGATGCTTACTTCAGTTGATGCAGTCAGGCCTTCTACCGCACCTGTAGGCGTTCCGGCAGTAATAAATGCCGCATCAATCGTTCCATCCTGAATGCCTCCGGTGGATTCGCCAAAATCAAGGTTTTGTGCGTCAATATCGTCCATGGATAAGCCATATGCCTCCAAAATCTGCTCGGCATTGATGTATGTTCCAGATCCCGGTGCTCCAACAGAAACTTTTTTGCCTTTTAGGTCTGCAACCGATTTAATGTCTTTTTTTGTTGTCGTTACAATTTGAATCGTCTCCGGATACAAAGATCCGATCGCTTGCACATTATCTACCTTTTTTCCTTCAAAAGCATTCGTTCCCTCAATGGCGTTAGCCACAACGTCCGTTTGCACAAAAGCAATGTCAGCATTGCCCTCTGCCAAATCAAGTACGTTGTCGGCTGAAGCGTTTGATGATACTGCATCCGTTTGGATACCTGTTTCATCCGTGATGATTTTTGCCATTTGTCCACCAAGTGGATAATATGTACCGCTCGTTCCGCCAGTCAGCATTTGCATCAGTTTTGGCGTATCGCCTTTTTTAGAAGCGTCTTTGTCACCGGAATCTCCGGAGCCGGTCTTTTTATCTCCGCATGCTGTCAAAAATAAAGCAACGATCAACAGCATAGCAATTGAAAAAAACATTCCCCTTTTCTTCATGAAAATCCCCCTTTTTTGTTTGTACATATCCAATATTACTAAATTTTTTGCATATGTCAACGCAATTTTTTGAAGAGGGAAATATAATTGAATAATTTCCATAGACATACAATTGATATGCAATATTATTTTTTGTATGCGCTTTCCCGTGTTGTTTTAATATGGTATGATAGTCACAACTGCAAGCGATAACATCATGTCATTTACACCCTGGTTTTTCACAAGTTTTATAGAAATAATTTTTTAAAACGAAAAGGGGTTGTTATTAATGATGAACACACAGCTGCTGGTTGGTCCCATGCTTGAACACGCAGAAACTTTTTTTGCAAAAAAAGAAGTTATTTCCCAAACACATGATAAGCTTCATAGACTTACGTACAAAGAAATCGGTCAGCGAACGAGAAAATTGATGGACAGCCTACAAAAACTTGGTGTTGCCAAAGGAGACCGGGTCGGAACACTTGCCTGGAATCACCACCGTCATCTGGAAATTTATTTTGCCGCTCCCGGCATGGGTGCTGTCCTGCATACCATTAACATCCGTCTGTCTCCAGAACATATCGTCTACATCATCAATCACGCACAAGACAAGGTTCTTTTCATCGATGAAGATATACTGCCGCTTATTGAAAAAATAAAATCACAGCTGACAACTGTAGAAACATATATCGTCATGACTGACAAAGCCGAAGTCCCGGAATCCGGGTTGCATCCGCTCTATTCTTATGAGGAATTGCTTGCTGCCGGCGACCCGTCGACACCATTTTCCGAGGACATTGATGAAAATGATCCGGCAGGTATTTGCTACACATCAGCCACCACTGGAAAGCCAAAAGGGGTAACTTATTCCCACCGCGGCATTGTTTTGCACAGCTATGCCCTTGGACTGGCTGATGCCGCTGCAATTTCGGAATCTGATGTCGGTATGCCTGTCGTACCGCAATTTCACGTCAATGCATGGGGGATGCCCTTTGCTTGTACATGGTTTGGCAGTACACAAGTCATGCCTGGACCGCGTTTTACCCCTCAGAGGCTGGCTGCGTTCATCGATACATATAAAGTAACGATTACCGCTGGCGTACCAACAATTTGGCTTGCACTTGCCAAGGAACTTTCCGAGGGAAATTATGATACAAGTAGCTTACGTGCCGTTTTATGCGGCGGTTCGGCAGCGCCACTTGGATTGATTAAAACGTTTGAGGAAAAATTCCGGATTCCTTTTTATCATGCCTATGGAGCAACTGAGACGACCCCTTTGGTTACGTTTTCCCGCTTGAAGAGCTACCAGCAGGATCTTTCGGATCAAGAAAAACTTCAAGAACGAAGCCGCCAGGGCATACTTGTTCCCGGTTTGAAAATGAAAGTGATGGGTGCCAATGGACCGGTTGCATGGAATGACCAGGAAATGGGTGAATTGCTGTTGCAAGGACCTTGGATTGCCGATTCATATAACGGTGATGACAGCAACAATGCAGCATTTGCTGATGGCTGGTTCCATACAGGGGATGTTGTCACAGTTGACGAAGAGGGAACAATAAAAATTGTCGACCGGACCAAGGATCTGATTAAAAGCGGCGGTGAGTGGATTTCCTCCGTGGATCTGGAAAATGCATTGATGGCACATGACAGTGTTTTCGAAGCAAGTGTCGTTGGCATTCCCGACCCAAAATGGCAGGAGCGACCGATTGCTTGTGTTGTGCTGAAAGAAGGGTACAACACCACAAAAGAGGAACTATTGGATTTCATCAGGCCACAATTCGCCAGTTATTGGCTGCCGGATGATGTATTGTTTTTTGATGAAATACCGAAAACATCTGTTGGCAAGTTTTTGAAACGGCAGCTACGGGAACAAGTTAAAGCCATATATAGTAAGAGCTGAATGCAGGAACTGGTCTCAAAGCGATATATGGCATGAGTTAAATGCAGGAACAGGGCAATGCCATATAACAAACGCTGAAAGAAAATGCCCCAGTTATCCCGGGACGATTTGCATTCAGCGTTTTTTTCCGACCAGGTCATATATAATCGATTTTGCTGATTCAATCTGTGTTATGCCACCGACACCCTGTCCAGCCCATAGCGACTGTAAATCGGCTACTGCATATTCCTTTGCAGCACCTCGAATATCCTTTGTAAGCTCGTTTTGGATTGGAAATGGCTTCATGGCGATATCATTTTTCTCCATTTCCCGAACAAATCGGTTGCGAATCGCACGGGCAGGGCGTCCGGAAAATGCTTTCGTGATAACAGTGTCGGTGGCATTTGCTTGAATCAAGGCGTGGCGATAAGCAGCATTTGTCCCTGCTTCCCTGGCAAGTAAAAAGCGTGTTCCGACCTGTACCGCACTCGCACCAAGTGTCAGCAGTCCGGCAAGCTGTTTACGTGCATAGATGCCACCAGCAGCAACCACAGGGACAGAAAGGTTGTCCAGGAATTCCTGAACAAGCGTGTACAGCCCGATATTACAGCCATTTGGATATTTTTCCACGTCGAACGTGCCCCGGTGGCCACCTGCTTCCATCCCCTGCGCCACAACGATGTCATAACCGGCCTCCACAAGCATCTTCCCTTCTTGCAAATTGGTTGCCATGCCAATCAATCGCACATCATGTCGCTTTAATTGATCGATCCAGGAATCGGATAGCACACCGAATGCCGTACTGACAATCCGGACTTTTTCATCCACTATGACCTGGAGCTTTTCTTGCAGGTAATCATTTACACTGATTTCCACACTGCCCTCCTCCAAATCCAATTCCCGACGGTATGTATTTAAATAATGTTGCATTTCACTAGCTTCCGTTGTAAAAGATTCCAGATTTAGCGCAAATAAATTAACGGCGAACGGCTTTTTGGTTTTCTTTTTAACATCCCGGATTGCATCTTGCAGCGCATTGGCAGACATGTAACCGGCACCGATCGTGCCCAGCGCACCGGCATTGGAAACTTCTGCTACCAATTTTGCCGTCGTAATCCCGCCTGCCATGCCAGCCTGTATAATCGGATAACGAATCTGCAGCAGATCTAACACCCGTTGTACCAACTTCTTCCCCACCAATCATTTTTATTTAAGTATAACATAACTTGCCACAAACATTTCCACCCTTCCAAATAACGACATAGCTACGAAATCTTTTCCTATTTCACTTCTTGACAATATTGAGAAAATTCCATATCATAGATTCATTACTATTTTATTCTTTACTCAACCATTTCAATACATTATTTGTCGAATTGGAACAATCACATCATAGCAAATACCAGCAGGAGGAGGTAACATGATTAAGGTAGCCGCAATCGGAAAAAAAGACCAGATTTTACAACTTTCTCAGATGGTGAAAGACAGTAATCGCATAGACATCATTCCATTTGAATATTCCTCGGTAATGGAAGCACCAGCACTAATTGAGAAGGCGTTTATGTGTGATATCTACCTGTTTTTGGAGGAGGCAGCATTTTTAACCGGAAAAGCCCTTATTGATAAAAAACGATTGCCAGCAGTCCGAATTCCTGTGAATGCCTATATGGTTCTTGCATCTATGTACCGCATAAGCGAGCAGCAAAAAGGTAGTTCATTCAACAGCATTTCCATTGATGTTCCACCAAGTGCACGGATGGACGAGGTACTTTCCGATTTACAACTGCCAAAAGGGCATATATATACATACTGCCAAACCGAAAAAAATAATTTTGACGGGGAAAAAATTGTATGGCATCATCGTGATCTTTGGAAGGAAGGAAAAATCAAGCATGCATTGACTTCTGTGCATGAAGTGCATGAGGAGCTTAATGCGTTGCATATTCCCAACACATGCATGTCCATCCCGAAAATGAATATGCAAGAAGCGCTTGATCAATTATTTTCAATTGCCAGTCTGAATCAAACGGTTAGTACACAAATTGTCGCTGCTTTCGTCCAGGTAAAAAATCTGTCCACGCTAAAGAAAAAATATGGCAAAGAAGCAATTTTAAAATATCAGCAACTGCTAAATGATAATTTACAATCATTCGCAGATCGAATGGACGCATCACTATTTGCCAGTGGTGAACAATTCATTTTATTGGGAGCACGTGCCCTACTTGATTATCTTTCCAAGCATTTGCGCCATCTGCCTATCTTGCATGAAATGGAGTACGCGTTGAAAAAATCGGTTGATATCGGATTTGGCTACGGTTTAACAGCCAAACAAGCTACAAATCATGCCCAGCTTGCGATGGATGCTTGCAAAGCTTCTCCCGTGGGCTGCTGTTATATCGTCAATGACCGGCAGGAGATCATTGGGCCGCTTGGGGTAAAGAAACATTTTGACACTTCCCGTCTTTACCACGCTTTAATTCACAAAGCCCGACTGAACAATGAGCTATCGTATACATTTATTGATTTTATCAACTTTCGCAACAACGAGCCGTTTTCATCACAGGATGTCGCTACCTATTATCAGGTGACAAAAAGGAGCGCGGAGAGAACCATCCATAAATTGCTAAGCGGCGACGTGATCAAAGTAGTCGGCAAAGAAAGACCATATGCAAAAGGCCGACCACGTAATTTATTCCAAATCAATGTGTAGCTGCCCGATGATGGGCGGCTATTTTTATGTTTGTGTGGTCGCGAGGTAATTAGGCTGAATTGGGGTGGTTTCATCGGTAGCTCATAAGCTCGATGAACGTCCGAAACAAAAAAATTTCGCGTCATTCGGTAGCTCATAAGCCAGATGAACGACGGAACGAGAGAAAAATCAAGTCATTCGGTAGCTCATAAGCTTGATAAACGACCGAATGAAAGAAAAATTGAGTCAAGTCCCAAATCCTGTGTAAATAGTTACAATGTTAACCACGTATGGTGGCAGAAAATACAGCCAAAATTAC
>NZ_JAROCA010000041.1 GCF_030732005.1 Tigheibacillus jepli
ATATTTTGTGGTGAAACATTGTATATAGGGTTTGATGATTGACCCTTTTCTATTTACACAATTATACGGACTCAATCTCACCACTGACCTTTTGGCAGCGTGCTTTCAGTTTTTAGGGCATTGATATGCATTGCTCCAATCAGAGTATGAACGCAGGTTTCCCTCAAAAATAGAAATTACGATTGCGGAATTTAATGACGGTCGAAAATTACTACTTTTGCACACCCACACACCCATTTATGCAGGCAATCACCTTTTTGCTCCTATGAAAAACCGTATTTTTAAATCTCTTTTCTTTTGTCAACACTGGTATGTGAATGCGTGGGTACTTCGGAGGGGTTCGATGAAAAAAGGAAAAATTGTTTTTACCGTCGTCATCATATTTTTTATATTACTGACTGCAGCGGGCATATACAGTTATATTACATACGAGCAGGGCAGGAAAGAGGGGGAAAAAGACGTCCGTCCGTCCGATCAGGAACAGCTTCCGTTTCAAGAAAAGGAAGTGGAATTTGGGGAAATAAAGGTTTTGCTAATTGGAAATGATGCGAGAAAATCCGGTCATGGCCGGTCGGATACACTGATGATTGCCTATTATAATCAGCACACAGAGCAGGTAAAAATTGCTTCGATCATGCGTGATAGCTACTTGAACGTGGCTGGACACGGCATGCAAAAGATTAATGCCGCTTTTGCTTTCGGCGGCCCGGAACTTTTGCGGCAAACGATTCAAAATAACTTTGGCATTGACGTGAATTACTATGCCATTATCGATTTCAGAGGGTTTCCGAAGCTGGTGGATTTGATTGCCCCTGATGGCATAGAAGTCGACGTAAAAGAAAAAATGTCTTCAGGCATCGGTATGACCTTGTATCCGGGGAAACAGGTGCTCCACGGAAAGGAATTGCTTGGTTATGTCCGTTTCCGCCATGATGCGATGAGTGATTTCGGAAGGGTTAATCGTCAGCAGGAGGTTTTGTCCAAGTTGAAAGATCAAGCGATGCAGCTGCATAGTATGGTGAAGCTACCGAAAATCATGGGGCTTGCTCAATCATATGTTGAAACCAATCTTGATACCGCGACGATGATGTCTATTGGCAAAGGGCTATTAACGAACTCTAAAAAATTGGAGACATTGCGTATACCTGTTGATGGTTCGTTTACAAACGACCGTACGGAGCAAGGAGCGGTATTGCGCATTGATTTGGACAAAAACAGCGAAGCATTGCAAGCTTTTTTCAAAGAAGGAACGAAAGAAAATTAGCCATCCATTAGATCAATTCATCAATCGTCTTTTGTTGGGTTACAAAGTTTTGCAGCACTGCTTCCCATAAATAAAATGAAGCGAACGTGGACCAGTCATGCCACAGCTTGCTTTTTTCAGCAAGGATTTCCCGGCGGTCTTTGGAAGGTGTCTGGTAGAGCCATTGAGCGCCGCGCTGTAATCCGATATCATCCAGGGCCATGACATCTGTTCTTCCAAGTGAAAAAATAAGGAACATTTCGGCTGTCCATTTACCGATACCTTTGATTTCGGTCAACTGCTTGATCACCTGATCATTATCCAGCTGATTGAGCTGTTGCAAATCTATTTCACCTTTGACAACTTTCTCGGCGAAGTATTTAATGTACATTGCCTTTCTTGCGGAAAGTCCTACTGCTTGGATTTCTTCTTGTGTGCATTCGCTTAATCGACGTGCCGTAAATTCACCATTTACCATAGTTTCCAGTCGTGAAAAAATCGTGTTTGCAGCTTTAATAGAGATCAACTGTCCGACAATAGAACGACAGATAGAACGAAAATAGTCAGTTCTCATCGTTACATCTATATCGCCGATTAAACGGATCAGTTTATCCATTTGCGGGTCATTGTTTGCAATCATTCTTTCTGCAGGATCGTCACTATTAATATGCCAGATTGTCATCGTCTCACGCCCTTTTTCTTGTCGTTGCTCCTGCTGTCTCATTACGTAATATTAAGTTGACAATATCATTTTCATACTGCTTTATCAACTTCGCTAATTCCGATATAAAAAAGCTTCCCGGCATACTGGATGCGAAAAGCTCAAAGTGAATTGTGCTCGACGAACTATTTCAGTCGCCAAGCGCATTTTATACATTCAATAGTGTGTTTTAATCATTATTCATTGGAAAGCTTACAAATATCCAGAAGTTTAAAGAATAGATTTAACACGATGGCTACGACGGTTGCAAGTCCCATACCTGTTAATTCAATCCCCCAAAAGCGAATCGTTGCACCGCTAATACCAATAACTAGCACGACACATGTCAGAATCAGGTTTTTCGATTGGCTGTAATCTACTTGTGCTTCTACAAGCATACGTAGACCGCTCACAGCGATAATCCCAAACAAAAGCAGGGAAATTCCACCCATTACCGGCTGTGGAATGGAAGAAATAAGTGCAGCCAATTTGCCGAAGAATGACAAGATAATTGCCAACACAGCAGCTGTTCCGATTATCCAGGTGGAATAAACGCGCGTAATCGCAAGTACGCCTATGTTTTCACCGTAAGTCGTATTCGGCGTAGAACCGACAAAACTGGAAAGGATGGTCGAAACACCATTTCCAATAAAGGAACGATCGAGTCCCGGCTCTTTGGTCAAATCCTTTCCGACAATGTTGCCGGTAACAAACAGGTGACCAATATGCTCGGGAACGATCACAAGCGCAGCAGGAAGGATGACCAATATATCAGACCAATTAAATTTCATTTGATAAAAAGTCGGCAAGGTAAAAAATGCTGCTTCTTTTACATGGGAATAATCCACAATGCCCGCAATCGTTGCGATCATGTAACCGGCAATGATACCGATCAAAATTGGAATGATTTTTAGAAATCCGCGCAAGGTTACCCAGCAAACAATTGTAATGCCCAGCGTTAATAAAGATACAGCAGCGATTTTGGGGTCAATCGTCCAATTTGCAGGCGCATCATCCGGTGCAATTAATCCAGCCATTTGCGCGGCAACAGGCACCAATTCCAAACCAATTACAGCCACAATTGCCCCCATTGCAGCAGGCGGAAATAATATATCAATCCAGGCAGTTCCGGCGTACTTGATGATAATACCGATGATTGCCAGTACGATACCGACAACTAGAAAGGCGCCAAGTGCGTAGCCGTATCCATCCAATCCTTGATAATGGCCTAAAACGACTGTGATTGGCGAAATAAAGGCAAAACTTGATCCCAGGTATGCCGGGATTTTACCTTTCGTAATAAAAATGTACAATATTGTGCCGATGCCATTCATTAATAAAATGGTAGCCGGATCGATGCCAAACAGAACCGGTACAAGAACTGTTGAACCGAACATCGCAAACAGATGCTGCAGACCAAGCGGCAAACTTTTCAAAATTGGCAGCCGCGCATCAACTTGTATTTCTCTGACTTCTTTCATATGGGAACCCCTCTTTGTTCATTTTTTAGTTCATTGCTGTTCTTTGGCAACAAAAAAGACACTTTGCCAAGGATGACAAGGTGTCTGGAATCGACGCATGAAGTACAAGCAACAATTGCCTGCATTACCTTGTCAGCCTCACGGGACCGAATTAAAGGCAAACGATATGAACTTCAATATATCCTGATTATATCACAGGAAGTTTAATTTGTATGCATTTTTTGTACGATAACATCGAATGGCTAAAATGATGAAAAACAGTATTATGATCGAAACAATCGAATTATGACATTTTAATTAACTTTATTAGCCTATTTTCTTAAATTTTGGTATGATATACGTGTATTTGTAAAGGGTACATTCGTTTATACTAAATTTAATGGAAAATAGGCAAGGGTGATTAGCGAATTTTTCACGTTTGTCCTGGAAAAAGAAAGGTGGATTCGTAATGAGCAAGCCAAAGATTGTTGTCTTGGGTGCCGGGTACGCCGGTATGATGACAACAAAAAAACTAACCCAAAAACTTGCACCGGAAGAAGCTGAAATTGTTCTGGTAAACAAGCATAATTACCATTACCAAACAACATGGCTTCATGAGGTAGCTGCCGGCACAATCAACCATAACCAAGCACGTATCATGATCAGTGATGTTATTAGCCCAAATAGGGTTCGTTTAATTTATGACGAGGTTCAGGAAGTAAAAAAAGATGAAAACAAGGTTATCCTGGCAAACAGCGAGATTTCTTATGATTATCTCGTTATTTCTCTTGGATTTGTTACAAACACGTTCGGTATCAAAGGAATGGAGGAAAATGCATTCTTCATTCAGGATATTGATGGCTGCCAGCTAATTCGCGATCATATTGAATACCAGTTCGCTAAATATAAAAATGATCCGGATGCAAAAGACAGCGATTTGAATATTCTTGTTGGCGGCGGCGGATTTACTGGCATCGAGTTAGTTGGTGAATTGGCTGAGAGAGTTCCGCAACTTTGCAAAAAATATGATATTGACCGTCGCAAAGCAAGAATCATCAACGTTGAAGCCGCACCATCCATTTTGCCGGTATTCGACAAGGATTTGGTAAGTTATGCAAAATCTTCTTTGGAAAAACGTGGTGTAGAGTTTCGCATTGGTGCCAAAATCACGGAATGTACAAAAGAAGGTTTCATCGTTGGGGATGATTCTGAATTGATTGAAGCTGGGACAGTTATTTGGACTGGCGGTGTAACAGGCAACCCGGTTCTTTCCAAGTCCGGATTCGAACTTACGAAAGGGAAAGTAACTGTAAACGGCGATTTGCGTGCACCGGGCGAAGATAACATCTTCATCCTTGGCGATTGTGCATGGGTGATGAATGAAGCGGATGGACGTCCATTCCCCCCAACAGCTCAATCAGCTATGCAACATGCGGACACTTGTGCCAATAATATAAAAGCAGTCATGTACGGACAACCAACAGAAAAATTTGTTTTCCATGACAAAGGAACTGTTGCTTCACTTGGCGTAACGGACGGAATCGGAACAATTCTTAATGGGACGAACCTTGCAGGAAAACCGGCTGCAGCCATGAAAAAAGTGGTTGACAATCGTTACTTATTCCTATTGGGCGGACCGAAGTTATTCTTGAAAAAAGGAAAAGTTCGTCCATTCTAATACCAATACCTAGGGAAAATATATTTGAAGCTTTGTTGCACATAGCGGTAAGAAAAACTTTTCTTGCTGTCAAAAAGGGAGGACTCATAATGAAAAAAGGATTGTGCTATTTCCTTCTATTATTGGCGACCATTGCAGGTTGGATGTTTGCCAGCAGAAAATTAGAAGACAGAAGAGATTTCAGATAAGGTTAAGTTAAAAAGCGGTCGGATACGTAAACCGGCCGCTTTTTTGTGCATTTCATTTTTATTTTGGATGAAACTGTTTTACATACAAATACTATGCAAGAGGTGGATTTTTGTATGAAAAAAATTACTTGGACAGGCGTTATCGTTTTATGTATTTTTTTATGGCCCCAGCAGTCCGCATCTGCACAAACCTCTTTTATTGTAAGGGACAAAAATATGAGTGAGACAATCCTTCGCGATGATTTTTCCTTGCCTGCAACAAATCATATGTTCATGGATATGCATAAATTTCGTCTATTGCTTAAACGGCTTGGCGAACAAGTATATGAAAAGCCTATAAACGCCTCTTTGGATGAGAGGATGGAAATCATCCCGGAAAAAGCGGGCAATGCACTTGATACAGAACGATTTGTACAGGCATTTCAGCAATTTTTTTATACAAACAAAAGCAATAACATTGTCGTTCCGAAGAAAGTGATCTACCCGAAAGTCGATAGTGAGCTGCTCGCCAATATCAGCACAACAAAAATAAAAAGTTATTCCACTTTTTATAAACCGGGCAATAAGGAACGAAGCCACAATATTTCACTTGCTATAAAAGCGATTAATAACCAGGTTGTTATTCCGGGAGAAACGTTTTCTTTCAATAAAATTGTCGGCAAGCGAACGAAGGAAAGGGGCTATAAGCGCGCACCGGTAATCGTTCGCGGAGAATTATCCGAGGATATTGGCGGCGGGATTTGCCAAGTTTCATCCACGTTATTTAATGCGGTTCATTTAAATGGCATTCAAATTGTGGAAAGGTATTCACATAGCCGTAAAGTACCTTATGTTCCGCCTGGAAAAGATGCGACAGTCAGCTGGTGGGGACCCGATTTTGTATTTAAAAACAACTACAAGCAGCCCATTTTGGTACGGGCGCATGCTGCAAACGGCAGAGTGACTGTAGCGATATATGCATCCGATTCATTGCAATAAAGTTTCTATACACATCGAGGGGCTGCAAGCAATGTCCCTTGTTCCTGGCCGAAGCCATCTGGTTTCTCCATTTTCCCGCGATCGTGCTACACTGTATATAGACAGTTGTGGAGGGAAAAGCATGCCGAATATGGAAATATTGGATGTCGCAAAACAATTGGAAGATGCAGCAACGGATGATACAAAACACGCCATCTCCCATATTGTTGATGAATTGAGACAGAATCATTTTGTAAATGTACTGGATAAAATCGCTGAACTGCGCGATCATTATCACCTGGATGAAACCTTAAATAAACACCTACAATGGGCAGCATCGCTTTGCCATGCCCAATTGGCCGAATATGAGAAAGCTGCTGCAATCAATCGCCAATTATTTTCGGAAGCTGATTTGCACGATGCCCAAGAGTTATTGCTATTAAGCGAATTGGCATTCATGTCCGATTATAAATTGGCGAGAAGAATTGCAACGGCTGCCGTCAAAGAACTTGAGGACGAAGATTATTCCAATCGCCGTGAACTGGCGCGGGGTTATCTTGTCCTTGGCGAAGCGGAAGAAAACCTGGAAAAATATCCGCGCGCAGCAAAATATTATCGAAAAGCTTTGGATTGTTTTCAAACCAATGACAAGCGTGAAAATCAGATGATTACCTTTTTGCATTTTAAAATTGGCATGATTTATGCCGCGATAGGTAAGAAAGATGAGGCTGTGGCATTTCACCAAAAGGTAGTGCAGTCGGCTGAAGCAGGCAATCAAAGAAAACTGCGCATCCATAGTCTTATAAGTATCGGGAAAATATATGGAAGCAAAGAAGACAATGAGGCTGCTGCCAATTATTTGCGTCAGGCCTTGGAAGTAATTGAGGGGTCTGCTTTGCAAGATACGTTTGTCCATGCCGAGGCACTGACAGAAATGGCGTTTTATTATTTTGACCAAGCGCTGCTCGACGAAGCGCTGCCTTTATACGAACAAGCAATCAATATCTATGAGAAAAATGAAAGTACACAAAAGAGAAAGCTCGGGATGGTGTATATGCAATGTGCCTATTGCCTGGAACACAAAAAGCACGCCGATATAGCAAGAGCAGGGAATATGTACGAAAAGGCAATTATTGCTTTGGAACAAGGTGAAGATATGGAATTATTTGAAAATGCACTTGCTGATGTGATTTCCTTTTTCGATCAGCATTACCCGAAGAAAAAACGAAAATATGAAAACCAATTTGTGGCGTTAACCAAAAAGATGCAAGGATTATAATAGAAGGCGGCAAAAGATCGGGCATTTGGCAAAAGTACTACACCTGAACGAAGGCTGTTTATTAAATGATGATTAATCGGTTTTGACTGCAGCAACATCGAAGGCTTGAATGCATTTTGCGTTTGCAAGTGTCTTGCTTTTTTTGCATGGGGACGTTACAATGAGTTTAACAAAAAAAGTGAATATGCAAGAAGCCTTCAGGGGGAGCCGATTGGCTGAGAGTGAACAAATTGTTCAGACCCTTCGAACCTGTTAGTTAATACTAGCGTAGGAATGGTGGCTTTTTTGATGGATAAAAAGCAATGCGGTGAGCGAATTCCCATCAGGAAGCTTCCCCTGGCATTGCTTTTTTTGTTGTTTTCTATGACATTTTACTGGGGAGGATGGGAAGATGAATCATAAAAAAACATTATTTTTAATCGAAGTGGCTATATTTGCCGGTTTGGCGCTGGCACTTGATATGATTCCGTTTTTACAATTTAAAATTTGGGCGCAGGGCGGATCCATATCTTTGGCGATGATTCCAATTTTTATCGTTTCATTCCGTTGGGGTCTTAAAGGCGGTCTACTTTCAGGATTTTTGTGGGGAATACTGCAAATACCGCTTGGCGGCTATGTACTTGTGCCGTTACAAGGTTTCATAGACTATGCGGTTGCATTTACCGTCCTTGGTTTTGCCGGCGTTTTTGCAGGTAAAATCAAACAAGCAGTTAAAGAAGGTCATTCAAAGGCGTATTTCACGTATATTTTAATGGGAGTCGTGCTGGGATCCATGTTGCGATTTGCCGCTCATTTCACAGCAGGTATCGTATTTTTCTCAGAATCCCTGCCGGATGGCTGGCATAATGCCTGGATTTATTCGCTTGTTTATAATGCGTCCTATATGGTTCCGTCGATGATTATTTGTACGGCAGGCATTTATTTCTTGTTCAATAAGCAACCAAGATCATTATTAAATGCCGCAGCGTAATCAAAAGTAATCCAATTGATCGCTCACCAAAAGTGGCTGTCCCATAGTCAAAAAATTGGGGCAGCCTTCTTCAATATTCTTAAACAACCTCTGAACAAAGGCGCAAGCGCCCTTACAGGCTAAAAGCGCGACGTCCTGGGACTGCGATTACTCGTCATAACGCCTGTACTAGCACATCCTGTGCGTCGTAGCAATGTAAAAACTGGAGCACTTTGGGGCTGCGATTACTCGCTCCACCGAAAAGCCCTGGGACTGCGGTTACTCGTCCCATCAAAACATCTGGGGCTGCGGTTACTTGCCCCAACTAAAAACTTTGCTAGTTGCTGGGCGCTGGAGCCGGACGTGGCTGTCATGGCAAATGACTTTAATTACACCCCAATTCTATGCTTTCTTATAACTTGAAAAAATGCTATTACTCTCTTGTCTTATTATTCTCTTTTGCCTCTTCCTTGGCACCGCACATATTGCAAAGCAATTTCCCGTCCTTTTGCATGCCATCAAAAAAACCATTTTCACAATAAACATCCTGCCCGCATATTTGACATGGACCAATTAACTCTCTCATAAAAACCCCTCCTTATGCTATTATACTACGAATACGGGTTATATGTAAGCGCTCTATATATGTAACCTTTAAACGGAAAATGGCACCGCGCATCACATTTTCGCATAGACTAATGCACAGTCAAAAGCGAAAGGACGGGTTAATGTGGAGTTGACGTTAGCACATGGCTTATATGGGTTATTTACCATTGTGATTATATTGACCATGATGTTTCGCAAAGGTGTCGTGTTGCCTTCCTTGCTAGGTACATTTGTCATCGCGCTAGTATATAAAGGCAGTCTTGTAGGAGGATTCACCGCAATTTTTAATGCAAACCTTGTCGCAGCACAAGAGTTGTTCAACATTTTTTTAATCATTACGTTTATGCTGGCATTACTGCACTCGTTGCGGGATCTTGGGGCAGATGAAAGAATGATCAAGCCAATCCAGAAAACAATGATAAATGGTCATGTATCTTTTTTCATTCTTGCGGTCGTAACATATATCATTTCTTTGTTTTTCTGGCCAACTCCTGCGATACCGCTGATTTGTGCCCTGCTCGTCCCGGCAGCGATACGTTCCGGCTTGCCGGCTATCATGGCTGCGTTCGTCATTGCAATTGCCGGTCAAGGGATGGCACTTTCATCGGATTATATTGTGCAGGTGGCACCGAGTCTATCGGCGAAAGCTGCAGGAATAAGCGTAGACACTGTAGCTGATAAAGCAATGGTTTTGTCACTGATTACTGGTATATTGGCAATTTTTCTGGGATATTTCTTTTACCGGAAAACCATACGGTCAAAAGGGGATGACCAAATCAATGCCGATTTGGAAAAACTGCCAACTTCTACCGATAAAACCAACCAGTCCTATTCCAAACATTTGCCGACCTGGAGCAAGCTGTTTGCCATTCTCGTACCGATTTCACTTGTAGCAGTTGTGATTTTTATGATGTACACGAAGCTGGAATCCGGAAGAATGGGCGGTCTGGAAGGCGGCGATGGTGCGGCTTTTATCGGGGGCGTGGCAGTGATACTGCTCGTTTTAACAACAGTGGCATTTGGTAAGCAGCACGCCTTGGATTATATCAGTAAGCACATTACAAATGGTTTTGTGTTTGCTTTTAAGGCGATGGGCCCTGTCATTCCGATTGCCGGCTTTTTCTTTCTTGGCAGTCCCGACTTTTCCG
Source organism: Tigheibacillus jepli (assembly GCF_030732005.1). GTDB lineage: Bacteria > Bacillota > Bacilli > Bacillales > Amphibacillaceae > Tigheibacillus > Tigheibacillus jepli. The sequence continues at coordinate 10,209 of NZ_JAROCA010000041.1, forward strand.
GAAAAATACTTGGTGCAGAAGATGGGCCGGCATTGCTTTTTGACCTGGTACAGTCCACACAGACATTCCTTCCCGAAAATGATTTTCTTTCGGCATTCAGTGTGCTGATTATCGGTATTATTACCGGTTTGGATGGATCCGGGTTTTCCGGTCTGCCATTAACAGGCGCACTTGCTGCATCATTATCAACGGACACATCCACCTTGGCTGCCATTGGTCAAATGGGGGCAGTCTGGACCGGCGGAGGAGCACTAGTTGCGTGGTCTTCGGTAATAGCCATTGCAGGTTTTTGCGGCGTATCAGTGATGGAGTTAATACGAAAAAACTTTCTGCCGGTCATCATTGGTCTAATTGTCTCGACAATTGTTGCGGTATTATTATGGTAAGATTGGTTGTGTGAATATTTTAATGAGTAAATTCATTTGAAGCAAACAGAAAGTTATACTATAATAGCATCAAGACAAAAACAGCCGAGATAGGGCATGTGAGCGATAAGCAATAACATGCTCTATTTTTAAAAAGAAAAGATAGTATAAAATTGGGCTGTATTCATGTCATTTGCTAAGACAGCCACGTCTGGCTCCAGCGCCCAGCAACTAGCAGGGCTTTTTGATGGGGCGAGTAATCGCAGCCCCAAACTTCACGCTTCTCTCCTCGAAAAAGAAGTACACTTTTTCTTCGTGCGATGTTAATTCGAGGAAGATTATTCTGGCACTACGATAAGTCAACATCGGTTCGCTTTCAGCTCACCGTGTTTCCTTTATCTCATTGCGGGGCTTTTCGGTGGGGCGAGTAATCGCAGCCCCAAAGTGCTCCAGTTTGTACGTTGCTAAACGGGCGCTTGCGCTTTTGTTCATCATGCGATGTTTTGTCATTTGCATGAAGGGAAATAACCAGGTAGAAGGGGGAGAGGAATTTGCAGGAACATTTGGTTGTAACAATCAACGGCACACAGTTTTTGGCAGAGCCGGGACAAAATTTGCTGGATTTGATTAATACGACCGGCGAGTTTGTGCCGCAAATTTGCTACAATGAATCGCTTGGTCCAATTCAGACGTGCGACACATGCATGGTAGAAGTGAATGGCGAAATCACAAGGGCATGCGGTACAACGATTGACCGCCCGATGGAAGTACGGACGAATCTGTCAGATGTGGAGGCAGCACAAAAAGAAGCACTGGATCGGATTTTGAAAAATCACGAACTTTACTGCACAGTTTGTGATTATAACAATGGCAACTGTGAAATACATAATACGGTGGCGGAATTTGGGTTGGAGCATCAGTCCTATCCGTTTGAAGAGAAACCGTATGAGATCGACAACTCGGGACCTTTTTACCGCTACGATCCGGATCAGTGCATTTTATGCGGCCGTTGTGTGGAAGTTTGCCAGGACATTGAAGTAAATGAAACCTTGCTGATTGATTGGAACAGGGAAAAACCGCGTGTCATTTGGGACAACGATGTGCCAATTGACCAATCATCCTGTGTTGGCTGCGGGCAGTGTGTGACTGTATGTCCATGCAATGCACTCATGGAAAAAAGCATGCTTCGCGAAACCGGATACATGACAGACCATGAGCCAGGAATATTGCGTTCCATGATTGAATTGACGAAAACTGCCGAAACCGGCTATGAACCACTGTATGCGATTTCAGATACAGAGGCATCAATGCGGGATGACCGTATTAAAAAAACAAAGACTGTTTGCACTTATTGCGGGGTTGGCTGCTCATTTGATGTATGGACAAAGGATCGGAAAATCATCCGTGTCCTGCCGCAAAAGGATTCTCCGGCCAATGGCATTTCCACCTGTGTCAAAGGAAAGTTTGGCTGGGATTACGTTAATTCCGAAGAACGTTTAACAAAGCCGCTCATTCGAAAGGGAGACCAATTTGAAGAAGTAGAATGGCCAGTGGCATTGGAATATGTTGCCAAAAGGTTTAACGATATAAAAGCTGCACATGGCCCAGACGCCCTTGGGTTCATTTCTTCTTCCAAGGCAACCAACGAGGAATCCTATTTGATGCAGAAGCTGGCAAGACAGGTGATTGGGACAAACAATGTGGATAACTGCTCCCGTTATTGTCAATCTCCCGCCACAAAGGGATTGTTCCGGACAGTTGGACATGGCGGGGATTCAGGATCCATTGATGATATTGCTGCAGCCGATTTAGTCATAATTATCGGATCCAATACTGCCGAGTCACATCCGGTAATCGCTTCAAGAATTAAACGATCGCAAAAATTATTTGGACAAAAGGTATTCGTATTTGATTTGCGCAAACATGAAATGGCAGAACGCGCTGATCGATTTATCAGTCCTAAAAGCGGAACAGACCTTGTATGGCTGTCTGCAGTCGCCAAGTACATTATTGATAATGGCTGGGAAAAGAAAGAATTTATTGATGAATGGGTAAATGATTTCGCTGCATACAAAGAAAGCTTGAACAAATTTACGATGGAATATGCCGAAAAGGTAACCGGGATACCTCAGGAAACGCTGAAAGAAGTGGCGAAAGAAATCGTAAACTCCGATAAAGTCGCCATATGTTGGGCAATGGGTGTGACACAGCACCAGCTTGGAAGTGATACGAGTACAGCCATTTCCAATTTGTTGCTGTTGACAGGAAATTACATGCGCCCGGGAACAGGAGCCTATCCGCTCCGTGGTCATAACAATGTACAGGGCTGCAGTGATTTTGGTAGCATGCCCAACTATTTTCCGGGGTATGAGGAAGTGACGAATGATGAAACGAGAAAACGTTATGAGAAAGCGTGGAATACGGAGCTGCCTGCCGAACCGGGCAAAGATAATCATGAGATGATGCATGCCATCCATGAGGGAACTCTACGTGGGTTATTTGTAATTGGAGAAGATACAGGCGTTGTCGATTCGAATATCAACTATGTAACAGCCGCCTTTGAGAAATTGGATTTCTTCGTCGTGCAAGATTTATTCTTTACAAAAACAGCACAATACGCCGATGTCATTTTGCCTGCGTCGCCAAGTCTGGAAAAAGAAGGTACTTTTACAAATACGGAACGTCGCATTCAGCGGCTGTATCAGGCGCTGGAACCGTTGGGAGATTCCAAACCGGATTGGCAAATCCTGCAAGCAATCGCCAATGAAATGGGCTATGAATGGTCTTACAAACACCCATCGGAAATAATGGATGAGGCTGCAAAACTTGCACCATTATTTGCAGGTGTCAGCTACGATTTGCTGGAAGGCTATCAAAGCTTGCAATGGCCGGTCGCAGCAGATGGAAATGACATGCCGCTACTTTATACCGATGGATTCCCGTTTGAAGATAATAAAGCTAGATTCTATAAGCTCGATTTTGAATTGCTTTACGATACGGATAATGAGTATGATCTGCATGTTAATAATGGCCGTATTCTAGAGCATTTCCACGAGGGGAATATGACGTACAAATCCAAGGGGATTTCGCGCAAAACACCAAATGCCTTTATCGAGATTTCACCTGAACTTGCCAAAGAAAGAGGCGTACAGGAAGGTGCCGAAATTAAATTGACCTCCCATGTAGGTGAGGTTACGGGAATAGCGCATATTACGGATCGTGTTTCCGGTAAGGAATTGTTTATTCCGTTAAATGACAATGGAAAAACCGCCATCAACAATTTGACGGATAACCGCGTGGATAAGGATACAAACACACCATCCTATAAAGAAGTTGCCGTCAAAATGGAAGTAATCAAGAAAAAAGGAAAAAGCCCGCTTCCGCCGAACAACCATCGCCGCGGCAATCGACAGCCGCAAATCGGTGTGCGCGTGGACGATAAATGGAAAAGAAATGATTACATTTTTCCAGGAAGCAAGGTGAAACAACGTGGCTGAACCGATAACGAAAATAAAACGACTGGAAGTTTCCAAAGAGGCATTAGAACAGCAAGATTTACAGGAAATTAATCATGCGGTCATTGAAAATAAAGAGGCTATTCTGCAAGGAATTGACCTATTGGCCAGTTTGCATGAAAAAGGTTTTTTGGAGTTGGGAAGTGCGGTGGTACGTCATAAAGAGGATGCACTTGCCAATGTGCTAAGAATATTTGAGAATCCGAAGTATGCATCCATTGTCTCGAATTTAAGCAAACTGGTCGTTCTACTTGGTGAGTTGAAGGTGGATGAATTGAAATATTTGCTTGACAAACTGAACAGCGGACTGCAAGAAGCTGCTGTAACAGATGATTCGGTTAAAACAAGCTATTTTGATTTAATTAAAGCCGTAAATAACCCGGATATCAATCGAAGCCTGACCATGCTGCTGGCATTTTTAAAAGGCATGGGAAGATAAGCAAGCAATTGATGCTCCCTTTTAAGCAACAGATTGATGTGTTGCTTAGAAGGGAGTTTTTTTGCCGTTGGTTTTATGGAATTTTCGGTACTAGATTGTCATAAACCATGAGAAATTGCCGAGATCGGTGGTATCACGATAGGAACTACTGGAACCATCGTGGGAAGTAGCCGAGAGAGGCGCTATCACGGCAGGAAATCCCCAAAATCCCGTGAAAAGTAGCCGAGAGAGGCGTTGTCATGGCAAGAAAACCCTGAAATCTTATGAAAAGTAGCCATGAGAGGCGTTATCACGGTAAAAAAATCCTGCAATCTCCAACAATAGTGGCCAAGAGAAGTGGTCCCACGGCAAGAGTCCCGTAAACCCTGCCTAGAAAAACAGCCACTGCCCAGCACCCATATTTTTCCGCTACCACTGTATCTGTGATTGCTTCCTTCAATCCGCATTATCATGTTAAAGGTTATGTCCCAGGAAGAAGTTGCATACGATTTTATTAGATGCCATAGTGGGCTCTGTTTTTGAAAATCTAGCGGAGGAGGTAAGAAAATTGAATGGTATTTTGGTAGCTTTATTGGGGATCGTTGTGATGGCCATTGGGTACCGCTTTTATTCCAAGTTCGTTGCTGAGAAAATTTTTCGGCTGGACCCCAATTATGTGACACCGGCCCATCGCTTCAAGGACGGTGTCGATTTCGTACCAACGAATAAATTCATTTTATGGGGACATCATTTCACATCTGTTGCGGGAGCGGCACCAATCCTTGGACCGGCCATTGCGGTATATTGGGGATGGCTGCCTGCATTGCTTTGGGTCGTGTTGGGAACGGTTTTCGCTGCAGGTGTGCATGATTTTGGGACACTAGTTCTTTCCGTCCGACATAAGGGGCAATCAGTCGGCACAATTGCTGACAAACTAATCGGACAACGAGCGAAGATACTGTTTTTGTTTATCATCTTAATTCTTGTTTTAATGGTTAATGCTGTTTTTGCTTGGGTGATTGCAAATCTGTTCGTTTCTTTTCCTTCAAGTGTGTTTCCGGTGTTTATCCAAATTCCGATTGCTGTCTGGATTGGGATAATCGTGTACAAAAAACAGAAAAAAATGTTGGTGCCATCCTTAATCGGATTGGTCATTATGTATGGTGCTGCAATACTTGCCAGCAAAGTCGGATTTTTGCAAATTGATTTAATCAAGTATATGGGTGGGGAAAATGGAACAGGTTTATTCGGGTTGAGCACGACTTCAACGGCATTTTTCATTTGGATCATCATTTTGATGGTGTATGTGTACATTGCTTCGACATTGCCGGTTTGGAAGCTGTTGCAGCCGCGCGATTTTATCAATTCCCATCAACTTGTCGTTGGTCTTGCCATATTGTATCTTGGACTGTTGTTTACCAATCCGGAAATTACTGCACCTGCGACAAATCCCGGGGCAACCACATCCTGGTTCCCGCTCTTGTTTATTACCATTGCCTGCGGAGCGATTTCCGGTTTCCACGGACTTGTATCATCGGGGACGTCTGCAAAGCAATTAAATAACGAAACAGATGCGCGATTTGTTGGCTACCTTGGCGCTGTTGGCGAAGGAATACTAGCTCTGATTGCCATTTTGGCAGTCATTACATTTTTCGGTTCCAAAAGTGAATTTTTAGGTGCATATACAAGTTTTACAGAGGCAAACGGCATCGGGCTTAATGTATTTGTCAACGGAGCAAGCCAGCTTGCAGCAGGGCTGATGATACCTACTGATATTGCTGTAACGATTGTATCCATTATTGTGGTCAGCTTTGCGGCGACAACACTGGATACCTCCGTACGACTGATGCGCTATATTATTGCAGAACTTGGTATGGAATATAAAATGCCGGTATTGGCGCGACCGCATGTAGCGACGACTGTTGCCGTTGTGTCCAGTGCCGCATTGGTGCTGCTCCCGCATGGACCAAAGGGATTTGGTTCCGGTGGATATTTACTATGGCCATTGTTTGGTACATCCAATCAATTGCTGGCAGGCATCAGTTTGCTGTTAATCAGTGTATGGCTAAAACGGCTGGGAAGAAATTATGCCGTCACGTTGATACCAATGATATTCATCATGTTTATGACTTTGTATGCCATGTTCCAGCAAGTTGTATTTGAATGGTCATGGTTTGGCAGCCAATCGAATATGCTTTTGTTCATTTTCGGTGCGATAATATTTGTTTTTGCCGTATGGATTACATTGACAGCATTTCATACATTGTCCAAAGAAAAGAATGAACCAAACTGATCACTTCCAGCATTTCATTTGCAGAAAATCGAAAGGGGATCATGCCTCATATGGTCCCTTTTCATATGTGCTGTCAAAGGAGGTACAGAAATGAAAATAAAAAAACTGCTGGAATGGTATGAGGAAGTATTAAGCATGCCGCACCGCCAGGAAATTGCGAGAGAATTAAGGGGCGAAGATGATTTGTTTTTATTGCTTCTGTATTCGGAGATGCTTGGTATTCCCAATCCGGTTTATTTTTATACGCTGGAACTCTATCCATATATCCTTGAAAAATTCCATGATTGGCATTTACGCATGGGAATGGACAAATCACCATTGACCGGAATTCGCTGCTGTTAATTTTTCAAGCATAGGCAAGGAGAGATGATGCATGGATGAATTGGAAAAGAAACTATTATTTATCGGTGGAAAAGGAGGCGTGGGAAAGTCAACAACGGCGGCAGCAATTGCCTGCAAAGCTGCTGACAGTGGGCGAAAAACATTGTTGGTTTCAACAGATCCTGCCCACAACATAGGTGATATTTTTCATAAGAAAATTACCGGAAAAATAACAAAGATCAATGATCATTTGGACGCGCTTGAAATTGACCCGGAAAAAGAGACAGATGCCTATATAGCAAAAGTACGTAAAAATATGGTACGTGTTGTCCATTCAGGGATGATAGCTGAGGTCAATCGGCAGCTGGAAACCGCTAAAGCTTCCCCGGGGGCCGATGAAGCTGCTTTGTTTGATAAACTGATTGCGATTATTTTAGATGAAGCCCAGCGCTATGATACGATCATATTTGATACGGCGCCGACAGGCCATACAATCAGAATGCTGTCATTGCCGGAACTCATGGGCGTGTGGATGGATGGGTTGCTCGAAAAAAGGGAGCAAACGAACAAAAATTATTCCCAGTTGCTCAATGACGGAGAGCGTGTTGATGACCCCATTTATGAAACGTTAAAAGTTAGGCAATATCGTTTTCGCAAGGCACGTGAAATAATGCTCGATGCAAAGCAAACCGGATTTGTATTTGTGCTCAATCCGGAGCGGCTGCCAATTTTAGAAACAGAAAAAGCAATCAAAATACTTGATAAATATCATTTGCATGTGAAATCATTGGTAGTAAATAAAATATTGCCTGATCATGCAGATGGGGTGTTTCTGCAAGAACGGCGCCTTGCTGAAAAACACTATTTGCAACAGATTGAAGAGACTTTTCATAAACAAAAGCTGTATTATGTACCTTTATTTACAGCAGACATTTCAAACAAAACGGCGCTAAAAAAGTACAGTTCATATTTTTGAACGACTTATTTAAGGAGCGATGTGGAATGAAGGCGTTTGTGTATGACCACGGGAAATATCAAGTAAAAGATATGCCTGATCCGAAGGCAAATGCCGGCGAGGTAGTTATTGCGCTAAAACGAGCCGGATTAAACCATCGCGATTTGTTTATCGCAAATAGACTTGGAGATGGCAAAGAAGCACTCGTCATCGGTTCAGATGGTGCAGGAATCATTGAATCCGTCGGAAAAAATGTGACGAATGTATCTGTTGGGGACGAAGTGATCATCAACCCTTCTTTAAGATGGCGCGAAAATACCGTTGCACCACCGGCCGGTTTTGATATTTTGGGCATGCCGGACAATGGGACGTTTGCAGAAAAAATTGTGCTTTCTGCAGAACAAGTAGAGAAAAAACCGTCTTATTTGTCTTGGGATGAGGCGGCTACCCTGGGCATATCCGCCATGACAGGGTACCGTGCGCTGTTTACAAAGGGAGCACTGCAAGCCGGACAAACTGTATTTATCCCGGGAGCCGGCAGCGGTGTTGCTACCTATCTTATTGCTTTTGCCAAGTGTATTGGCGCCAAGGTGATCACAACCTCTCGCTATAAAGAGAAACAAGAAAAGGCGAAAGAACTTGGCGCCGATATAGTGCTTGATTCCAATAGCAACTGGGACAAGGAATTGGAAAAGGAGACAGTCGATTTGGTAATTGACAGCGTCGGCAGGGCGACGTTCAATAAATCATTGGCTTTGCTGAAAAAGGGCGGGCTTATGGTTGTTTTCGGATCTTCTACCGAAGATACCGTCGAATTGAATTTACGAGATTTCTTTTATGCACAGCAGCAACTTTTTGGAAGTACAATGGCTTCTGCAGAAGAATTCCATGAAATGCTGGCATTGATGGAAAAACATCGGATTCATCCGGTTGTCGACACTGTCTTTACATTGGATGAGGCGGAAAATGCCTTGCACTATTTGGAGCAGGGCAAGCAATTTGGCAAGATTGTTTTGGCGATAAATGATGACTAAAAAAATGCAGGGTCGGCATGCCGATTGCCGACCTTTTCCTTATCGCAATGTAATAAAAAAGGGCAGTACCGCAATCGCAATCGCCATCATAAAGATTGGAATCGAACCGATTTTATTCTTATTCTTCCACATGGAAATAGCAAAACCACCTGTGTAAAAAAACATCACAAAGGCTATCAGGGCAAGTAGTATTTGCATGAAACTACCTCATTTCTTTTACTTTTGGTATTCTGCTTTGTCTGCCGAATCCTCCAAATGTAATTTCCACGTTGACATGCACTTTCATGTCCGGGTATTTTTTTGGCCAATTATATGCCTCATATGCAGGTATGGTTAAAAACTTCTTTCTGGCTTCAAGCGACCATCCAAATGGTTCCGCTTTATATTGTTTTTGCGTTTTCTTGACAAGATTGTCGTATTTTTTCTCCAGATATTTTTCCAGGCCTTCCTTCAACTTTTTTTGATTGGAAGTACTGGTTGCGTAATTAATCATGCTGTGCGTGGAAAGAACATCGATCAGCATGGGAACGGTGATGTGAATTTCCGGAATGGCCTTATGCAGATCCATTTTTACATGTGTATTTTTGTTGCTTCGAATTCGTAGGCTGACATTATAACGCTTGTTTAAAGGGTCAGGCATCGTAGTTAATATATCTGCAGCCTTCATTGTGTTATTGATGGATGTGGCCAGCCTTGTTTCTTCCGCAGTAAGTTTGTCAATCATCACACCATTTTTAAACACTGCCGAACCTGCAAATATGACGGAATTCGTTTTTCCTGTATAGGAGAAATCCCCCGCTATGATATTATTTTCGGGTTGACCCGGTTTTGGAGGTTTGTTTTTTCGCTCGGTTGAGCTGTAAATGCCCAAAAACAAATCGCCGCCAGCTTCTGTAATCCGGTAGTACTGATTCAAGTAGCCTTTCGGAATAGTAGCGGTTTCTTCGCCGCGTTTAAGCAACAATTCATAATATTTGTGGGGTCTTACTTCCAGCCTTGGTTTATTTTTTTCAAAAAAATCAACTACCGGTTCATTGGTGACGATAAAACGTATGTCACGCCGTATATTCGGGTCTTTGACACCATCGTACATCCATCGAACAAACCTGCTGTCTTTGGCGAGATCTTCTGATACAAGGATAGCTCGCAATAAATCATACGATATTTCCTTGGCAACAACAGTGTTCGCAAGGTTTCTTGCTGTAGAAAGATCATTTGCTTCAAATGAAATGATTTCAACGGGAGGTTCATCTGTGCTGCCACCTTGCTGCTGACTGCCGTATTCCGGATTGGCAATCAAATACGTTATCTCAACTGCATTTTTTTCTTTCGCAGGGTCAATTCCCATCGCCACGACATATGCCTTTTTTTCAATAGCCTGCCGGTCACCATATGCTGCCAGTATGCACGTAATACCCAGAAAAAGCATTATCAAAAGCACCAATTTACTTGGACTGTTCCTTTTGAACTGCATTGTTTTTCGCCCCTTTCCATTTTGCTAAAATGAACAAAATTATCGGCATGAAAAATAAAAAAGGGGTGCTAACGAATAAAATGAATTCCCGGGGATGCTCAAGGGAATCAATTGGACTGGGAAGCATCATACCCAGAAAAATGGTAAGCGTTGCAATGCTGGGAATAATATATTCAAAATCTTTTATCCGAAACAGTTTGCCAAACAACATCGCACTAAAATATAAATATACCGAAAAACGGACAAATACCGCGGTGAGCCAAAATGGAAATATGAGTGTTTCAATATTTCTCAAAAACACCAGTTCTACAAAACGAATACTTTCATGAAACGGGTATTTCATCATTTGAACCGACGGATAATCGAATAATAGCACATACGACGCCAATGCCATCGTTGCTGATACAACAATAATAATCATGGAAATCCATGTGCCTTTTTTAAAATCTCCAAAGCTTTTGACGGCAGGTGCAATTAATAAGACATAAATAAAATCGGCATATACACTGCCTTTCGTTACGCTGCCTTTGATCACATCCCACTCGCCTGGTCCAAACAAGGGAAAAAGGAAAGTGAACTTCCCTTGTCCAATGCATAGCCCCAAAGCGATAAAAAGCGCAACTTCCGTATATAAAAATAGTGACCAGGCCACGGAACCAATTTGTTCCAGGCCTTTTTTTGCCAAGTAGGCACAAACGCCCAGCAATATGGCAAGAATGAAAAAATAGGCCGTAGTTGGAAAATACGTTGTTGCAATAATATCGGTATAAATTGACGTATCGAGTATGATAGCTACGCTGAGTATGATCCAAAGTAAAAGCAGCACTGCATAACCAAAAAATTTTCCCATAAGCAAAATGACGATGTCTGCCAAATTTTGACCTTTGTAATAAGACATGACCTTGATGTATAGATAAATGGGTATCATCACCGCAAGAAAATTGATGATCGGCGCCATCCATGCCGCATTGTATAATGTATTGTAAAAAAATGTAGGCGTGTCGTCCGCTATTTTTGTCCCGATCATCATTGTAAAAATGGCAATATATTCCTTGATGCCTATTTTTTGTTCAGGTTGTGTCATCTTGTTTCACCTGCTTTTTCTGCATATCCTTTGGTTTCAAATACCCCGGGCGGAAAATGGCTTGTTGCTGCGTTTTCCGGAATAGAGTATTGTCACTTGACTGGTAGGACGGTGTCATTGGAGCAAGGTAGGGTACGCCAAATGATTTTAAGGAAGACATATATGCCAGTCCAATAATAAACAACGCGGTCATACCATAAATGCCGAATAAATACGCTGCGACGATTAGAAAATAGCGGCCAATCCGAATGGAGAAATTCAAGCTGATATCTCCAATCACAAAGGAACTCAATCCGCCAAGTGCGACGACAATTACAACAATGGGACTGACGATATTTGCCTGTACGGCTGCTTCTCCCAATATCAGGGCGCCGACGATGCCAATGGTCGGTCCGATCGGGGCGGGTACCCGAATTCCCGCTTCCCGGATCAGTTCAAACTCCAATTCCATAATCAACACTTCAACAATAATCGGAAACGGCACTTTTTCCCTGGTTGATGCAATTGCCAGTAATAAATCCGGAGGAATCATCTCGGTGTGAAAATCTGTTAGCGCCACATAAATGGACGATATGAATAATGTGATAAAGATTCCTATAATCCGCAAACCACGGGTGAAGTTGCCAAACATGACCCGTAAATATTGATCTTCTGATGCATGGAAAAAAGACCAGAATGTTGCGGGTACAACTAAACAATCCGGTGAATTGTCCATCATGAGTACAATAAAACCATTTTCAATCGCATTAACTGCCCGGTCCGGTCTTACAGTGTACAATATCGAAGGAAAAAGGGACTGTGGCCTGTCTTCGATATACTGTTCCAGCACGGCTAATGTTTGTATTTCGTCAACGTCCAATTGGTTGATTCTGCTTTTTACCTTTTTCAGTAAATCATCGTTGACCAGTCCTTTATCGTAGGCAATATAAAGCTGGTTTTTTGCTCTTTTGGAAACGGTTTGTGTTTCAAACATCAGGTTTTCACTTCTGATTCGCTTGCGGATCAGAGATATATTTATCATGACCTGTTCGTTAAAACCTTCATTTGGTCCTTTGACTACTTTTTCCGTATCGGGTTCACTAACACTTCTGGAAGCAAATTTCGAACTGTCTACGATGTATGCTTCCAGCTCGCCATCCACAATGACGGCGGTGTTCCCCTGATTCACGGCATTGATGATATCTTTCATCTGATTGTTTTTTTTCACGGATGGACCGGTGAGTATATCGTCTATTTTTTTGTCTTCTGTAGATAATGTGAGCGGTTTGATAATCTCTTTATCCACAATGTTTTCATCCGTGATGGTTTTAATGAATAACGTGGCGACTTCCTTGTTCAAAGAAGGCACCTTGATTTTTCGCAATACAATATCTGCATTATCCGGGTAGGAGTAGGTTTTTTTGAACACACGCATATTATCCTGCAAATCCGCAAAGAGCAACGCAGGTATTTGTTCGTCCTTTTCGTTTTTGGAACCTTGGTCGGAAGGCTTTTTTTTATATTTCGGGCGTGCGAATTTTTTCATGGCTAAAACGCTCCTTGGTTCATGCAGTTCTATGTAGGAAAAAGTCCCTACTGCAAGTATGTTTCAGTGAGCTGGATGACCTTTTTCATTTTTTTGCTGTTTTTTTCGTATAGCTGTTTGGACATTTCGTTCTTCGTGGATAAAGCAAACAACTCCAAATCGGCTTGCGCTTTTTTCATCGTTGCAAGCAGCAGCTGTTTTTCGATCGGGGCAGGGACGGTTAACTTATCATCATACAAATCGAGGGTAAGCTGACCGTCACTGTCGACCTGGCCAAGAAAAACATTCTCTATACTGGCTTGCTGTTTTTCCAATTCCGTCTCCAGCCAGTTTAAATTCAATGACATATTGGCAAGACCCTCGTGCATGACTTTGCCATCAATGATAACGGTTTGCGGTTCTTTTTTTGGTGCAAGCTTGATATTCAGATCTTTTGCAGTCAGTGGCTGGCTCGCTTTTTTCGGCAAGACATTGATGACCCCGGTTGGTTCCAGAACGGCAAATTCGACATCTGACACCTGAAAAATATTTCTGCTGCGAAGATTTTCCAACAAATCATCCGCTGTATATCTTTCTTTTTTTAAATTATCTTCCATAATTTTGCCGTTTTGAATCATAACTGTACTTTTGCCTTGGGTGAAATCACGGACTTTTTTACTTTTTAAACTTAAAAATTCGATTCCCAGCGGGATAATAAACCAGACAAACATAGCGAGCAGTCCATAAAGCAGCGGGTAGTCCAATGTGCTTGAATGAATGGCGACAATACCGCCAAGTACAATGCCGGTAATATATTCAAATATGTTTAATTGTGAAAGCTGTTTTTTGCCGAGCCATTTGGTCAGAAAAAACAAAACAACGACCAGGACTGCGGAATTGAGTACGATTCTTATCCAATCCGGCATGGTGAACAATCCTTTCCAATCATTTCTTTTTGGTTCTTATTTATACTGGGGTTCTTCGTTTGCTAACCGAATAACCTGTTGTTCCAAATCCTTTTTAATTTGTCTTACCATTTCGTTTGCCGAGGAAAATGCTTTTTTTGCTTCAGGGTTCGCATTTTGATGCATCATTGTCTCCAGTGTTGCTTCGATGCTGCGAATACTTGCAACACAACTTTTTACATTCGATCCAACAGTCATTTTTCTGCCCCTTTCAGCTTAGCCTTTTGGTTTAAACAAGATGGCACCAATCACACCAAAAACGATCGCTGCAGAAATGCCTGAACTTGTCACTTCGAACATCCCGGTTATAACGCCAATCAGCCCATGTACCTGCGCCTCTGCCATGGCACCATGGACAAGTGAGTTACCAAAACTGGTGATTGGCACAGTGGCTCCGGCGCCTGCAAAATTGACAAGGGGCTCATACCATCCAAGCCCCGAGACAACAGCACCTGCCACCACCAGCGCGGTTAGTGTATGTGCCGGTGTCAATTTGAATACATCGAACATGATTTGTCCGATGACACAAATGAGTCCACCTATAATAAATGCCCAAATAAAAATCATCATTCATCACTTCCCATTTCAATGGAGACGGCATGTGCAATGCACGGTATAGTTGCTTTCTGTTGTACGGACAGCGGGGAATGCAGCGCCCCGGTCGCAACAGAAAGAATACGCTTGATTTTATTTTGCTTCATTTGTTTTAAAAAATGACCGTAAACGCCAACAGAAGAACATGCTGCACCACTTCCGCCGGAAAGTACCGGCTGATCTTCACGATACAAGGTCACCCCGCAGTCCACGTATTGATCCGGGTTAATAGCAATCCCTTTTTCCTGCAACAAATCAAGTGAAACTTTGCGTCCGATTTTGCCCAAATCCCCGGTAATAATTAAATCATAGTACGACGGGTCTACATCTCTTTCCTGCAAGTGTGCGATGATGGTGTCAACAGCAGCCGGCGCCATGGCACCACCCATATTGAATGCATCTGTTAAACCCATGTCCACCACTTTTCCGATCGTCGCTGATGTAACGATTGGTCCGTCACCTTCCTGCGCCAGCAGACTGCAGCCTGCACCAGTAACAGTCCATTGTGCCGTTGGCGGCTTTTGCCCGCCATATTCCGTAGGGTAGCGAAACTGCCTTTCAGCTGCGGCATTGTGACTGGATGTACCGTTTAAAATATAGTTTGCACCCCGAGAATTAATGATAAAAGCTGATAATGCAAGTGCTTCCATGGAAGTGGCACATGCATTGAATAGACCGAAATAGGGGACCCCAATTGTTTTTGCAGCAAAGGTAGTTGGTGTAATTTGATTGGTCAAATCACCGCCGATGAAAAATTCAACTTGCTCTTTTTGGATCGGACTATTTTTTACGGCATGCTGACAGGCCTCTTCCATCATTTTTTGCTGTGCTTTTTCAAATGAATCCTGCTGAAGCCACAAATCATCATGAAGAATGTCAAAGCTTTTTGGAACATTCCCGTTTGCCTCAAATGGTCCGCCAACTGTTCCGGTAGAAATAATCACCGGTTTATTTTCAAATATCCATGTACGATGTCCGCTTAACATTATAGGCCACCCCATTGCAGCAGGATGGTTTTGATTAACGCAACGATAAATGCACTGAAAACGCCGTACACGATGACTGGACCAGCCAGTTTAAGCATATTGGTGCCAACGCCAAGGATAAATCCTTCCGTGCGGTGTTCAATTGCACTTGCAATCACAGCATTGCCAAACCCTGTTACAGGCACTGCGGTTCCTGCACCGGCAAACTGGGCAATATGATCATAAAAGCCAAACCCTGTAACAAGCATGGTTAGGAAAATGAGGGTGGCCGTTGTCGGATTTCCAGCTGTCTTTTCCGTGAAATCAAAAAAAGTAATGTAAAATGTTGAAATGGCTTGCCCAATGCAGCAAATGATTCCACCAACAAGGAATGCTTTCAGACAATTTTTTATAACGGGCCGTTTGATTTCCCTTTGCTGTTGGAATGCTTGATATTTTTGCGCCTCAGGAGGCAGATTTTTTTTCTTCTTGTCCGCCATCATTAATCCCTCTTTCTATGTCACGTCTGTTCCTTGGAAAGGCCAATGATATGTTTTAACCTTTTTTCAACGGATTTTTTTGTAAGCTGTTGTGATTGAATCTGCTTGCTTAATTGCTCCAATTCCATGTATATTTTTTTATCAGTCGAGAAGGTAAGTTGTTTGTCGGGAAACTGCTTTTTCATCTTTTTGTTTAATTTTTTCTTTGTTGCATCCAGCTTAAAACGCTGCATATGCGGAACTTCGACGGCTACTACGAGGTTTTTGCTATCATTGACAGCCTGCACACTGGTAATGCGTGAATCCTTCTGAAGCAGATGCTTTGCTTTTGTGGCAGAGCTTTGGTCGATTGATTCCATTGCAGTATTGGTTGCTCCATGTTCGTTCGTATTCGAGCTCCTGTTTTTTTCGAATTGACAGCCAAGGATTGTAACAAGGATAAGCAATATAGGCAGCAGTCGCATATACTTCATCGTTTTCACCCACTCATTTTCTTGTGTTAATAAGAAAGTATAAAATTCAGGCTGTATTAAAGTCACTTTTGGGTGACAGCCATGTCCAGCGCCCAGCAACTAGCAAAAGATTTTCGGTGGGGCGAGTAACCGCAGCCCCAAAAGATTTTCGGTGGGGCGAGTAACCGCAGCCCCAAAGCGCTCCAGTTTGTACGTTGCTAAACGGACGCTTGCGCCCTTGTTCAAAAATTGGGAAAGGGGGAAGAAGCCCCCTTGTTGTGTTATGTTTAAAACCCTTTATATTGTGGTTCTTCTTGTTCCATTTGCTGAATGCGCGGTTCAATTGATTGCACAATGCTTTGTGTTTGCTGTGCAGCGTTTTCGTATAATTTTTTTGCCTGTTTATTTTCCGTTTGCAGTGCAAATTGTTCAAAGCTTGCTTGTGCACTTTTTAATCCCGCCAAGGTTTGTTTCATTTGACTTCCAACTGTCATTGCCACTCCTCCTTGTTGTCTTATCAATATTAGGTTTGATTTTATGGCATTTATTATTCTTGCTATTTTTTTCCTACCCATGCGTTCACAACGCTTTAAAGTTTTTTCGGGTCTTCCTCATCACTCGGTGTGCCATGCGTAACATAATCCTGGTTCAGCATTTCCTTTTGCTGCCGAGAAAGCCGGTTACCACGCCTGGATATTTTCCTTAGGTAAACAAAAAACAAAAGAATAGCGATGAAAAATAACAATAAAATGAGGTATCTCAATGTAATCATCCTTTGTCCTGTGTTAAAAAAGTATAAAATTCAGGCTATATGAACGTCACTTTTGGGTGACAGCCACGTCTGGCTCCAGCGCCCAGCAACTAGCAGATGTTTTGATGGGGCGAGTAATCGCAGCCCCAAAGCGCTCCAGTTTGTACGTTGCTAAACGGGCGCTTGCGCCTTTGTTCTCTTTTCTTCAGTATTTCGGTACAGGGGGAAAAATATGTCCAATTTATAAAAATAACGATTGTATGGGGTGGTATATGCTGGCTGAAGGTGTTATTTCGTCTTTAAGTTTGATAAACTGAAAGTAGTAATTGTAGCTGTATTCATTTATTATAAAAATAAAAAAATAATTAAAACATTGGGATTCCTAGAAGCAGGTGATATATAATGGTTGAATTTCGGAAACCGATTTTCGTTGAAACTGCGGTATCCAAGGTAATGCAGCATGCGTTGCAAAAACAAAGCGAGCTGGTTTCCATCCAGGAATGTGATGATAGAAGGTTGGCAGATCCCATCATTGCTACCAATCCGGTTCCTTCTTTTGATAAATCGCCATATGATGGCTTTGCGATTCGTGCCGAAGATACAGAAAATGCATCAAGGGAAAACCCGGCAGCTTTCGAAGTGGTTGATCATATCGGAGCGGGCGAACTTCCCAAGAAAGCATTGCATAAGAACGAAGCAACACGGATTATGACTGGTGCACAAATACCGGATGGGGCGACTTGTGTGGTTATGTTTGAGGTATGCCAAACATATGAAAAAGATGGCCGCTGTTATATGCAATTAAAAAGAAAAATTCCCGCTGGTGAAAATATCATGAAAGCCGGCTCCGAGGTCAAGGAAGGTCAGCTGCTTGTAAAGGAAGGAACGCGAATTAATCCGGGTGTGAAGGCGGTTTTGGCTACCTTTGGGTATGACAAAGTGAGGGTTGCCAAGAAACCGATTGTAGGTATCATTTCAACTGGTACCGAATTGTTGGAAGTACATGAAGCATTGCAGCCGGGAAAGATTCGAAATTCAAATGCATATATGATCGCAGCGCAAGTCCACAGGGCCGGGGGAGAATATCGTTATTACGGCCAGCTTCCGGATCAATTGGAACCAAGCTTTCATAAAATAAAAACGGTACTTGACGAAGTGGATATCCTGATTACAACAGGCGGGGTGTCTGTTGGCGATTATGATTTAATGCCGCTCATTTATGAAAAACTGGGAGCCGAAGTGTTATTCAATAAAGTCGCCATGCGTCCTGGGAGCGTTACAACAGTGGCAGCGCTTGGCAATCAGTTGCTGTTCGGATTATCGGGCAACCCATCTGCATGCTATGTTGGCTTTGAATTATTCACAAGGCCGATTTTGCAGGCTGCATTGTACAATAACAAACCATATTTGAAACGAACCAAAGCGGTAATGGCTGATAATTTTTCAAAAGCTAATCCGTTTACACGTTTTGTTCGCAGTTACATCACCTATGATGAAGGCAGGCTGTCCGTACATACTGCAGGCATAGATAAATCAAATGTTGTTACCTCTTTGGCACATGCAACGTGCTTGATGGTTCTTCCTGGTGGGTCTAAGGGGTATGAGGCAGGCTCTGTTGTCGATGTTTTATTGCTGGAGGATCTTGAAGGGCAGGCAAGCTTTGATGCGTTTAAGAAAGCCAGAAAGGGGAAGGGATGATGGAACAAATTACTCCTGTAAAGGATTTCCATGGCAGGCTGTTAAAAGATCTGCGCATTTCCGTTATTGATAAATGCAATTTTCGGTGCACATACTGCATGCCCAAGGAAATATTCGGTCATGACTATGCTTTTTTGCCGGAAAGTGAATTGCTATCGTTCGATGAAATTGTTCGGCTTGCTGAACAATTTGCAAAACTTGGGGTAACCAAAATACGAATAACCGGTGGAGAACCGCTTCTTCGCAAAAACCTGCACGAATTGATTAAAAAACTGAATCAAATTGAAGGAATATCCGATATTGCGCTTACCACAAATGCAATTATGCTTCCAAAGCAAGCGAAGAAGCTGCGTGAAGCAGGATTGCAACGAGTCAATATCAGTCTTGATGCAATCGAAGACGATGTTTTTAAGCTGATCAATGGTCGCGGGGTAGGTGTACAGCCTGTTCTGCGAGGCATTCAAGCGGCAATAGATGCAGGTTTGAAAGTGAAGCTGAATATGGTTGTAAAAAAAGGCATGAACGAAAGTCAAATTCTTCCTATGGCCAGATATTTTAAAGAAAAGCCGATTATTTTACGCTTTATTGAATTTATGGATGTGGGTAATCATAACGGCTGGGATATGAAAAATGTTGTGTCCAAGCAAAAAATTATTGATACCATCCATAAGGAAATGCCACTTGAGGCAGCTGAAGCAAATTATTACGGCGAGGTTGCCTCCAGATTTCGTTACGTTGACGGGGTAGGGGAAGTTGGTGTAATATCATCTGTTACCGATTCATTTTGTGCATCTTGTACACGGATTAGACTTTCTGCAGATGGGAAGCTTTACACGTGTTTATTTGCTTCATCAGGCTTTGATATTAAAAAGCTTCTGCGGGAAGGCTGCAGTAATGATCAGCTTATAACGAATTTAATGAAGCTGTGGGCCCGAAGAAAAGATCGTTATTCAGACGAGCGGGCTGAGGGAAAACATAATAACCGAAAGAAAATAGAGATGTCCTATATAGGCGGATAGGAAATGGGCTGGTGATGGTTTTGAAAACATTCAAATTAAAAAAACTGCGGATCGTTGAAGGCACTGGCGAGGAACTCCTGTATCATCATATTAAAATGATTGACGGCTTAATCATTAATCGGGAGGATGATCAGGATCGCTGGGTCATTGAGGCTTATACACAGATGGATCAGTTTCCTATCTTTGAACGATTGCAACAAGAGCGAGAAGAATTTATGCTGGAAGCAATCATTACAAAAGAAAATAATACACCGGTCGTATTTATTGGCAATTTGATCGGCCTGAATAAGATGGAAGAGAATATGAATGTCTTATTCATGGGCAAAATTGTCGATCAGCGAAAAAGCAAAATTGAATCTTTGCTTGAAACACTTATCATAGAGGGATATCAGGGAGAATCCCTATTGAAAGCATTTAAAAAAAGAATTCAATGAAATGACTTTTGGGATTGCAGGGAGATGACCTGCATCCTTTTTCGTTTTTTTGGGGATTTTCCTGTATAAGACTGCTATAATAAATTTTATCCATTGATAAATTGAAGGGGTACTTATGAATAACTTTGTCAAATGGGCGAAACAATTATCGCCTATCCAATTAATTTTGCTGTATTATTTTCTTGCAGTGGCGTTTTCCACAGCATTGCTTTCCTTGCCTGCTGCTTATAAACCCGGAGTGGAAATTGCCTTTATTGATCGACTGTTTGTGGCGGTTAGTGCATTGAGCGTGACCGGCCTGACACCTGTATCCATTTCTGATACATTCAGTATAACCGGTTATTTTTTGATTGCACTCGTTTTACAGTTGGGTGCTGTTGGCATCATGGCAATTGGTACATCCATTTGGCTGCTGTTGGGTAAAAAGATTGGCTTCAAGGAAAGACGCTTGATTATGACAGACCAAAACCAAACTAAATTTGAAGGTATGGTCCGACTGGTCAAGCAGATAATTATGGTTTTGTTTTTTATTGAAGCGATCGCTTTTCTCGTACTTGGTACCTATTTTTTGCAATATTATCCTGCAGGCGAAGCGTATCTGAATGGTTTTTTCAGCACAATCAGCGCCGTTTCAAACGGGGGGTTCGACATAACCGGCAATTCACTGATTCCTTATCGCAATGATTATTTCATACAATTCATAACGATGCTACTCATTATATTCGGGGCAATTGGCTTTCCTGTTTTGATTGAAGTAAAAGACTTTTTGTTTAATAAGAATCGTTCATTCCAACGGTTTTCTTTGTTCACGAAATTAACGACGATTACTTTTTTTATTTTGATTGTGGCTGGTGCTGTTTTGATTTATGCACTTGATGCAAGGCATTTTTTTGCAGGTAAGTCTTGGCATGAGATCCTGTTTTACGCTTTGTTCCAGTCGGTGACAACTAGAAGTGCCGGACTGGAAACGATGGATGTTAGTCAGCTAACGGAACCTAACCATCTGGTCATGTCCTTTTTGATGTTTATCGGCGCATCTCCAAGCAGTGCCGGGGGAGGTGTGCGGACGACTACTTTTGCGCTGGTATTTATTTTTATCATCACCTATGCTCGGGGTGGTCATAGTATTCGTCTATTCCGCAGAGAAGTGCACGAGGAAGATTTGTTCAAGGCCGTAGTTGTCATGCTGCTTGCCATAATGGTCGTCTATATATCCACCATAACGATTACAGCAATTGAATCATTGCCAGTGACGTCTGTCTTTTTTGAGGTTATTTCCGCATTCGGAACAGTGGGACTCAGCCTTGGCATTACATCCAAATTGGGGGTTGTGAGCAAAATTATTTTAATGATTTTGATGTTTATCGGACGGGTGGGAATTATTACGGCGTTGCTTATGTTCAAACGAAAGAAGGCAAATCGTGCCAACTACCATTATCCAAAAGAAAGAATTATTATCGGCTAAAACCCGGCGGGCACTTAGCCGATCTTCCTTTATCGAAGCGGGAAGGGATAAAACTGCTATTTCAAATGACAATGCCGTCGCTTGCACTTTTGTCTATGTATTTTGGCTTCATTTATGGACAGATTAGTGGTATGATAAAAGAAAAATGAACATGAATTTCCTGTCATCATGCAATTTAGGAGGTGCATATCCATGTGGGGAGTAGTGTTAGGGATTATTTGTTTTGCTATTTTATTGTTTAATATCGGAGCTTGTGTCTACGATAATGAAAAATAATTCAAGAAAGCTACATACAAATACAAAAAAGTCATCAGATACATTTGATGGCTTTTTTTCATGGTTTGTTTTTCATTTTGTACTTGACCATTCATCAAAAGGATAAATGATAAATTCGGATTTCCCAATAATGTCCTTTTCATCGATAAAACCGAGGCCATTTCGGCTATCCTTGCTTATTGCACGATTATCCCCCATTACAAAATAACTGTCTTTTGGAATTTTAATTGGCCCAAAATTTCCTGTATGATTGATGGCATCCTTCGAAACATAATGCTCATTTACTTTTTTATTATTGACATACAGCTGATGGTTCCTCATTTCAATAACTTCTCCCGGCAATCCGATAACCCTTTTTACGTAATTTTTAATCGGGCGTTTAATGATAATGATATCGCCGCGCTTGGGTTGACTAAATATATAAATGAATTTATTAAAAACTACTCTTTGATCGTCCTGAAGAGTCGGGTACATGCTATCTCCTTCAACAATGGATGTTGCAAACACGAACGTTTTAAGGAAAAATGCAAGCAGGATTGCGATGATAATTGCTTTGACCCATTCGACCCACTCTTTTTTCTTTTTTTCTTTACGCAAGAAAGACATCCTTTCATTAAACAATAAATTTACTCTCATCAGGTTTGAAACTTAAATAAACGGGAATCGTGGAGTTAGCGATGTACGGAAAGTTGTTCCCATATTAATGATAGCAAAATGTACTTTACAACCGCAAACTAAATGGAGCTTTTTGCGATGTACCCATTTTCTTTTTCTGCTTAAAAATAAAAAGCGGGTGTCATCGTCCGCAAAGCCTAATT
>NZ_JAROCA010000042.1 GCF_030732005.1 Tigheibacillus jepli
GTGGTGACTTTATTCTATCAGGAAAAGGTCTTCCTTTTTACGTTTTTATTCATTTACACAAAATATTTTACACTCTCGGCAACAATATGCTGTAATAAAAGATATTAATAAAATTTTCCAACATAATTGTCATCTTCCTTATTATTAGTTTATAATTTTACGTATACTCGTATATAGAGTATCTCTAAAGTAAAATATCTCTAAATTAGAGTTAATAATTATATTAATGGGGTGCAAGTAAATTGTCAATAGCAAATAATCATTCAAATGAATCTGAGTCAATTCATTTAGGACAAGAGTTCAGTTTGGCCTTAATTATGTTTCATCAAAGCGTTGCGGAAAAAGTTGGTTTAAATTTAACTGACTATAAAGTATTAGGAATCATTCCATTTGAAGGGGTGACTGCTGGACAGATAGCATCCATAACGGGCTTGTCAACGGGAATGGTGACAACAGTTGTTGACCGACTCGAAAAGAAAGATTTTGTGTTTAGAGAAAGAGATACAGATGATAGGAGAAAAGTGATTATTAAAGCCAATTTTGAAAAATTAGGTTCAGAGTTAGGCCCGTTTTTTCAATCATTTGGATATGAAATGGGAAAGGTTGTATCTCATTACAGTCTAGAAGAAACCAAAGTAATAAATGATTATATTAGAAAAAGCATTGAAGTGTTCAAGAAGGAAACGGAAAAAATAAGACAAAAGTAATTTAATGAAACATATCATAAATAGTTGTAAAGGGACATGAATTAAAGTACATTGGAGACATAAATTTGAGTACATAAATTTATTAATCCCCTCAAAGCCCTGCCAATTCAACCTTTAGCTGTTTTGAGATACAAAATATAAATAATACAAGCATATAGAATTAAAATGGCAGACAGTGCGTAAAAAGTTGTGTAAATAAGTCTTAAATCAATCCTCCTTGGCAAGAATTAGGATAAATAATTTTTGCTAAGGAGGATTTTTTCGACATGACTTTTTACGCAGACCCAAATGGCCACATACATAACACAGTATGAACTTTTTAACAGTGTTATGTTGTGTGGCCATTTTAAGTTTTGCTTCAAAAATATTGATCGAAAATGCCCACAGTTCTATTAACTTCTACCTAGTTGCTCTGCAATCGCGCCCGTTTGCTGTATAATTTACTCTCCTAAATTAGATAACCACTTACGTAATTTTGCTTTAGGATAATATATTTTATTATTTATAAGGACGTGCGGTATGTCTGGATATTCTTGAACTAAGCTCTTCGCATCTTCTTTAGAAATCCCCATAAAGTAATGGACATTATTTTCCTTTATCAATTCGTGTTCATCATCATCATTTAAGATTTCACTAAGACTATCTGTAGCATCAGGGTTTTTAAAGTTTTTAAGTCCATTACCTATAAAATACCCTGCAGCAGCAATTCCTAAAGCAATCCAAATTAAATCAAATTCCATATTGATATCCCCCTTAATTTGTCTACATCTTTTATTCCATAAAATGGCCCTTATATGCAATATCGGTGCTAATCCTTATTAGGGAAAAGCGCCCGTTAGTTATATAACATCAGTTACAGTTTCTACGTGCTGAATTTCTGAAATGGACTTCGGTGTTCATCATAGTACCCTTAATATTCTCCATTCGTGTAGGTGTTGGTGATGCTACGCCAAAACGCCTGAGCCTTGTAATTATTCCACATTTCATGAATGAGCCAGTCCCCAGGAAACATATCAAAAATTCTTCTAGCTACTGTCTTTCCGATACCTTTTCCACCGAATTTCTCTATCACAAAAACTCGCCGATTTGGTTGGGGCCATCAAAAGTTCCCTTTATAACAAGAACAAATCCTTCCAATTCCCGGCAACGAGGCATGAATTTAATTAAATATAAAAGGCTATCCAAATAATAAACTAAATTCTCATAGCCACTCACCAATCATGTTCTCTATTATTTCGGTTTCATCCTTATAAATCTTATACATAAAGTACATTAAACATGTAAGTGAAAACAAGTCTGAATGGCGTGAGGTTTCTTCATTCATTAAAATTGTTGCTCCAAAACCAAGGGATTCCGGTTTAATAAGCGCAACTTCATTTCCATCAATCTTTAATCCAATCTCTTTTTTCCATTTTTCTTCAATACGCAGTTTCTTCCCGTGAATCATGCCGTCTATACAGAAGTAAAAAATGCTGTTAACAGGATTGTCCTTGAGAATAAATTCCTCGCCATTTATTTGAAAACGGTAGGTGGCAAAGATTAGACGCCCCTTTTTTATACCTAAAATAGTTTGTTCTCCGTTTTGCTCTAAGACAAAGGTTTTACCTTTTTCATTTCCTGAGAAGGATAACTTTTTAACTTCTGCAATGACATGATCCTCATTATTTAAAACAGTAACGCTCTTTTTTTCATTTAAAAGAAGAACATCTTTTATTTTAAAGGTAACCATGTCCAACACCCTCTCTTTATGTCTAACCCGCAAAATGGTTTGCCTTTCCGTGTGCTAGCGATGCTGCAGATGATTCAAATAATTATTAAACTTTTCATGTAAATGTAAGATTGGAAATTCCTATGTAGTTTGGTTTTTATAACTTATTTTTTCTTCTATCAATTAGCAACAAAACTGACAACACTACCACACTAAATACCACTATAAACAGAAAAGACAAGTATAACGTCATGAATCCCCCAAAAGTCTCATCAAACTCTAAAAGAGCGACATCTGGGTCATACATGCCTCCCATGGAAATATATCTAGCCACTTCAAGATAAACTATATGAAAGATAATACTCATCCATATTGTTCCTGTATACTTTCTATATAGCTGTAGAGCAATTCCAAAAGTGAAGAGTAATATAAAATAATCTATAGTTACTGCAAATGGTTCACTAAAGAATATGGAATCCATGGCCATCACCATAATCGGCACACAGATGAAAATTAGCGGTTGCAAAATCAAAGAGATGATAAAGCGATATTTCTTATTCAACTCATCAAATATTAGTCCACGGATAAAAACTTCTTCTGGAAATGCCTCATACATAAATGCTGTCACTGAATTGATTAAAATGGCAATAATAACATTCGTTGTCAAGTTCAAGCTGACATTTTCTATGCCACCCAATAAATAAGCTGTTAAAATGCCTGATACGAGTAAAATAAAAGGCAACGCAATTCCGACGATCAACTTAGATGATGAATTCACACCCTTCAAACCAATATTTTTAAACATAGCTGGATTTTTTCTTTTAAGTACAAAAAGTACAACAAGCGTTAACCCAGTAAAAATCACTCCTTGTAAAAGCATGGCTATTTGTCTATCCATACCGTGAGTTTCTATCAAATATCGTCCAACATTACCCGATACAAAGAGAAATAGTGATACGAGTACAAAGTACAAGAGCAACCGGCTAATCCTGAAATTCGAAGAACTCATTTGAATGCTCCCTTTTTATTAATGTGGTATGTTATAAATTACGTATCAAGCAAGTCTATAGTTTCAATTTTCTTAATGTTAGAGATAAGGACAACCCAACTACAGTCATCTAATATTGTAAACGATTCACTAAACCTTATTCCATTAACTGGCCCGTTTATTGAACAACCTAATGGCCATTTTTAAATAACTTTATTGTAAATGTAACATCTTTATTTGTAATTAAACAACATTATTGTTACTCAACAGCAACCCCCATTCACCATTGCCGAAAGATAGATCAATTGCTAAACTATAGATAAGGAGTGAATAATATGGCAAAAACATTACGAACCAAAGAAGAACTCCAGCATGAACTGATTAATTTAAAGGCAGACTACGCTAGAATTCAAAGTGATATGGATAAATTGGAATATGTCGGCGGGCGAGTTTCTTCAGCAGAGGAACAATTGATTCGTCTGGAAAAAGAAATAGCAGATATTTATAGACAGCTGGAACAATTATGATAGCGTCAGAAAAAATAGCAGAATTTCATAAGCAGTCCGAGCAATCGGGGTAGCGTCAAGAAAAAATAGTAGAATCCCATAAACAGCCCGATTTCACTATGTGAAACGCAAAAATTTCCGCAAGCAGCAATCGGGATAGCGCCTGGTAAAAGCAACAGAAAAGGCCATCGGTTAACATCTTACCGATGGCCTTTTATTCATATCACGTGGTAGCTACTCCGCCGTCATTTCCATTGCGCTGGCTTTCCAGTTTTGCCTTGATTTTCGCCCTTTCCTTGTTCGGTGGTGTCAAGCTGATAATCGTGTCGCCAGTTTCCACGATAGTCTTCATTTCTTCCGTGAAAAATTTAATCTGTCCGGATGGCTTCATCAAGTAAAGGAAAATCGTTGCATCGTCCTTTTCCTCCATATAATCCTTGAAAGTGAACTGTTCGGTAATAGACGTTTGCCGGAACACAAAATGATTATCCAACTTCTCATTCAATTCGTCCATCGTAACATCTTCTTTAAACAGCACCCTGCCACCGACTTTGGAGACAATTTCATTTGTCGTATTGATATACATTTTGTCGTACGGGCTGATCTTGAATACATTCGTCCTGCCATATTCTGGCATAAACGTTGTACAAATCAAAGAATTGTATGCCTGATCGTCTGTCGCTGCAATCAAATATTCATATGGAATGGTATCCAAACGGTATTCCGTTTGCTCGGACAGCATTTCTCCGTGATAAAAAGGAATGCCTGCTTCACGAACGCTTTTCAGATTTTCCCACGAGGAGTCAACAACAATAACCGGCACATTCAATTTCATCAGCGACTTTGCCAATTCCACCGTAAAACGATTGCTGCCAACAATCAATGCACCCGGTTTTCCTTCCATGGAAAGATTGAGTTTCTTTGCCATCGTACGAATGGAAAAACCATGCGCGACAACTGTGAAAAAAACAAGCCCGAATGTCAGCGTGGTCAGAATCTGCGCATCTTTATACCCGGCATCAAGCAAAATTTTCGCAAAGTAACTTGAAACCGTCAGCGCTACAATCCCCCGCGGCGCAATCCAGCCCACGAGCAGTTTTTCATTTAAAGATAAATTCGTACCTATCGTGGAAAGAAAAATGGATAACGGTCGTACCGCGAACATCATCAGCAAGACATAGCCGATAATATTCGGCTGGATAATATGCAGTAATGTATCCAAATTCAGAGAAGCAGTCAGCATTATGAAAATTGCCGATATAAGCAATATCGAAATGTTTTCCTTGAAGTGCCGCATATCCGCAACAGAATTGATCCCCATATTCGCCAATGTCATCCCCATCGCAGTAACTGCAAGCAATCCGGTTTCATGCATAATGGTATCCGGAATTGTAAAACTGAAGATGACCACAATGAATACTGCCGGGGATTTTAAATATTCGGGGATATGCCCGGTTTCAAACATCCAGCCAATCCCGCGCCCGCATGCCCAGCCAAAAAACAGTGCAAACAGGGAGACGGCAAAGAACATAACCAGCTTTGTACCATCAGGATTATCCGAAACCATAAAGGCAATTATTTCAAAAGCAAAAACAGCAAGCAATGCACCAATCGGATCAACGATGATGCCTTCCCATTTCAAAATTTTCGCCGGGCGCGGCTTCAGTTTGGATTGGCGCAATAGCGGTAAAATAACCGTAGGCCCGGTCACAATGAACAGACCGCCAATCACAAATGCAACTGTCCAGCTTAATCCTGCTATATAATGAGCAGTCAATGAACCTAATATCCATGCTAAAAACGCCCCGAGTGTGGCGATGCGAAATAGCGGTTTGCCAAGACCACGCAATTCCTTGAAATTCAAATTCAGGCTGCCTTCAAATAAAATGATCGCAACCGCAACCGTAATAATCGGGTCGTATAATTCGCCAAAATCCTGCTGTGGATTGATTAAATGAAGTACTGGACCAACAAGCAGGCCCGTAATCGACATCATGACAATGGCCGGCATCCTATAGCGCCAGGCTACCCATTGCGAACCAATTCCCAGCAATCCTATCAGCATTACCTCAAAAAGCAGTGTAGGAACCATTTCATCCTCCTCTTTATCTTGGTTCTCGTTCAAAACAGGATAAATTTTGAACGTACTTTTAAAATAAACATAGAAACATTTTAAATGCCCTTGGGAGGAAAGTAAACAGTTTAAACTTTAAATTTTGTCCTATTTTGGCTATGCAACGAAGGTAATTTTTTACAAACCCTGTTCAGTATGTGCAATTCTATCGAAGTCCCAGATATCCTATACATGTTCCATCACAAAAATGAATAATATCACCAGTCCAAGCAAAATGGTCAATCCGGAAAATAATTTGATCGTACCTTTATTTGTTAGTTTTTTTTGCTCATCAAAATCACGGCGGATCGATAAATAGATAATGAGGAGACCTAACACGAATACACCGAGAAAAATTATGCTATACAAGAGGTCCACACTCCTAGCAAATTGTATCACAATCATTTTATCACGTATTCACGGGCTGTAGTACTTTCATATCTGCACATGTGTAAAAACAATCGTGGCGGTGCACAATAAACAGCCCATAATTTTCCGATTGGCTAGCCTAACATTTGGTGGAGACGCCCCCACTGATTTTATATTATTTTTACACAAACTATATATGTCATTATAGCCCGTTACAGTTGAAAATTCTCCTGCCGCAACCTAGCTGAAATATGGTAGGATGAAAGAAGCAAGCTCAACAAAAGGAGGGAAATTTTTCGTTTCAACTTACCGGCAAACAACAGATGCGCTACTTCATTTTGTGATCTACACAGAAAATGCAATCATCTTGTGAGCCATTCGCTTTGCCGGGTTGGACGAAAAACAATTATGAAACAAAAGCCAGAGGAAATCCTCCAGACCTATTTTGGCTACGAACAATTTCGGACGGGACAAAAAGAAGTCATTTCATCTATTATGCAATCGCACAATACATTAGCCGTCATGCCAACCGGTGGCGGAAAATCAATCTGCTACCAAATACCCGGGCTGTATGCAGACGGAACAGCCATTATCATTTCTCCATTGATTTCCCTTATGAAAGACCAGGTGGATGCCTTAAAGTCACTTGGCATTCCGGCAGTTTACGTTAACAGTACCTTGTCCGACAGCGAGATCAAAGAACGTATGCGCGACATCGCCATGAGACGCTACCGGTTTGTCTATGCAGCACCGGAACGATTTGAATCTGCTTCCTTTCTGAACGTCATCCGCTCCCTGCGCATTTCATTAATAGCCTTTGATGAAGCGCACTGTATTTCGCAATGGGGACATGATTTTCGGCCGAGCTATCGATCCATTGTACCGCTTTTAAAGAAGCTTAGAAATGTAGATGTGTTTGCGGCATTAACAGCCACCGCAACGGAAGCGGTTATAGCAGACATTCAATCATTGCTCGATATAAAAGACGAACATGTTGTCAATACAGGTTTTTCCAGGGATAATCTTGCTTTTCACATCATTAAAGGGCGCGACAAAGCCAGTTATGTCCGTTCCTTTTTATCCAAGCATCCGGATGAATCAGGCATTATCTATGCGGCAACACGCAAGCAGGTTGATTCCCTGTATGAAGTCCTTCAAAAGCAAGGGTTTTCGGTAGCCAAATACCATGCCGGGCTGCCGGAAAATGAACGCAAGAACGCCCAGACTGCCTTTATCCGTGATGAGGCAATGATTATGATTGCAACCAATGCATTCGGGATGGGTATTGATAAATCCAATGTGCGCTTTGTTATCCATTATGCAATGCCGATGAATATCGAATCGTATTACCAGGAAGCTGGGCGTGCCGGTCGTGATGGAGAAATGAGTAATTGTATCCTGCTGTTTTCCCCACAGGATATCCAACTGCAAAAATTTCTCATCGAACAATCGCAAATGGATGATGCCAGCAAGCAACAAGAGTATCACAAACTGCAGGAAATGATTAATTACTGTCATACCCATCAATGCCTGGCAAATTATATTTTGGACTATTTCAACGACCCCGCCCCCCGAGCTGCCTGCAGACATTGCAGTAATTGTGCGCAATCCGGTGAAAAGGTAGATATCACGCAAGAGGCACAAATGATTTTGTCCTGTGTCAAACGCATGGGTGAACGATTTGGCGTGACGATGACTGCCAAGGTTCTGAAAGGATCCAGGGACAAAAAAATGGCCAGTTTCCAATTTCATAAGCTGTCCACATTTGGTATTATGTCCGCTTATACCGAAAAAGAACTGACAGGGCTGATTCATTTTTTGATTGCAGAGAAATATTTATCTATGGAAGAAGGAAAATACCCGACAATCCATTTGAACCAGCGCTCTGTTGATGTACTAAAAGGAAAAGAAACAGTAACCATGCGAAAAACACCGGTTCCTGCACAAGGTGAAACGGATTACAATGAGGAGCTTTTCCAGCTGTTGCGAAGAATGCGCAAAACATTGGCGGATGAGCAAAACGTACCACCTTACGTTTTGTTCTCCGATGTGACATTAAAGGAAATGAGCCGTTACATCCCGGAAAGTGCCGACGATATGCTGCAAATCAAAGGTGTCGGTGAGAAAAAGATGCAGCAATATGGACAGGCATTCCTTGAAGCCATTCAGGATTGGAAAAAAGACCATCCAAATGTCAGTAGAAAAATTAAAATCAGCGGTAATCCCCTGCCGTCCATCAAGAAAGCGAAGCCGCATGATGATCGGCCAAGCCATGTGATCAGCTTTCAAATGCTGCAAGCGGGAAAATCTTTGAAGGCCATCGCTGCCATTCGTGGTCTGTCCATGCAGACGGTGGAAAGTCATATTTTTAAAGCAGCCAAGGAAGGGCGACCAATTATGTGGGACATCTTTTTTGATGAAAATGAAGAAGCTACCATTTTGGATGCCCGCAGTCAATTGGAGGAACCAAAGCTAAAAGAATTAAAAGAAATGCTGCCCGAAGATATCGGCTATGGCGCCATTAAAGCCGTACTCGTTAAAAATGGCATGATGTAGTGCGCGATTAAAAAATATCCTCCGTCACTTGTTGGTGACGAAGGATATTGTTGTATCCGCTATATCATATTTATTTTACGTTCAAAGCCCACGTGCCATTGCGGAAAATCGGTTCAGTTGTGCCATCTTCCTTTACCCCGTCGATATCCAGTTTTTCCGAGCCAATCATAAAATCGACGTGGTTCAAGCTGTCGTTGACGCCATGCTTATCCAGTTCTTCAGCATCCATTTTCGAACCGCCCTCCAAATTGGTTGGATAGGCTTTTCCCAGGGCAATGTGACAAGAAGCATTCTCATCAAATAATGTATTATAAAAAATGAGACCGGATTGGGATACAGGAGATTCATGCGGAACAAGTGCCACCTCACCAAGTCTTCTGGACCCCTCATCCGCTTTAAGCAAATGTTTCAGAACATCTTCTCCCTGCTCCGCCTTAAAGTCAACAACTTCACCATTCTTAAATGTCAGACTGAACTTATCAATCAAGCTTCCGCCGTAATTCAGTGGCTTTGTACTTGCAACCGTGCCATTGACACCGTACTTATGCGGCATGGAGAAAACTTCCTCCGTCGGCATATTCGGGTTAAAGGTAATGCCCTGTTCGGACACCGCCGACCCGCCTTTCCAAATATGTCCTTTGGGAAGTTCCATTTCCAAGTTCGTTCCGGGAGCTTTAAAAACAAGTTTATGATAATTCTTGTCATTCAGCACTTCGCGGGCTTTTTCCAATGTTTGATTATGTGCTTCCCATGCTTTGACCGGATCCAGCTGATCTACACGGACAATTTTAATAATCGCTTCCCACAGGCTTTCAATCGCATCTTCTCTTGATTTGTCGGGAAAAATCTTTTGTGCCCAGTCACCGGTTGGAATAGAAATAATCGACCATGTAATCTTGTCATTCATCGTATATTTACGGAAATTGACCAGTGCTTGCGTGGCAACTTTGTTAGCCTTGGCGACACGCGTGGGGTCAATATCCTGCAGCAAGTCCGGGTTTGTCGATCGGATGCTCAAGACGGCAGCACCGTCTTCTGCATACATATCATGCAGCTTCACCTTCCACTCCGGATAATTCTCAATAACCTCATCGGGGGCATTTTTATATTTCCACAACGTCAGATCATCATCCGACCAGTTAATATGTACATCCTTGGCACCTAGCTCCCATGCCTTTTTCGCAACTAGCTTCGTAAAATCAGCACCTTCAATCGGGGCATTAATCATCAGTGCCTGTCCTTTTTGTAAATTAACCCCTGTTTTCAATGCCAGTTCTGCATATTTTTCCAATGTTTCCTGATTTACCATTACGCTTCCTCCCATTTTTTTCAAATTTCCTTGAATTTATTCCAAATCAAATCTATTTTTGCGTTTTATAGTGGTACGCTTTCATCCGATCACAAGCTGTTTGTATGGAACAAAGGCGCAAGCGCCCGTTTAGCAACATACAAACTGGAGCACTTTGGGGCTGCGATTACTCGCCCCACCGAAAAGCCCCGCAATGAGATAAAGGAAACATGCCCCTGCAAAAGGGGTATGCCGACGTTGGCCGCAAAGGCCGTTCTTAGTCGGCCCTCCTTCACCTACGAACCGATGTTGACTTATCGTAGTGCCAGAATAGACTCCCTCGAATTAACATCGCACGAAGAAAAAGTGTACTTCTTTTTCGAGGAGAGAAGTGTGAAGTTTGGGGCTGCGGTTACTCGCCCCACCGAAAACCATTTGGGGCTGCGATTACTCGCCCCACCGAAAACCATTTGCTAGTTGCTGGGCGCTGGAGCCAGACGTGGCTGTCGCTGAAAGTGACATTAACACAGCCTGGATTTTATACTTTCTTATAACACAAGAAAAAGATCTCTACCCTCTGCAATTATATCTTTCTTGTGTCTGTTTTTCCAGCAAAAAAGATTAACTGTTTTCAATTGTCAAAAAATGGCAATTTATAACTATCGAAATTCATTTATCGCAGTATTAACTGGCTGTAAACCCC
This sequence comes from Tigheibacillus jepli, assembly GCF_030732005.1. GTDB lineage: Bacteria > Bacillota > Bacilli > Bacillales > Amphibacillaceae > Tigheibacillus > Tigheibacillus jepli. The sequence goes on from NZ_JAROCA010000042.1 coordinate 10,939, forward strand.
ACTGAATGAAGTTTCAATTTATTCTACCCGCCCGTTTATGATCATCCGTGTTATGGAATTTGAAGATAACATTTATTGTAATTTTCAATAGTCGAAACCATTGCTAATGAAAGAAAAAACTGATTAAATGACCATAAGGAATTTTCATTTTATTTGACAGCGCTTACAAATTTGGAGGAGGAATTGAGAAAAGGTATGGAAAAACATGAACAGTTACAGAAAACGTTGAAGCCACATTGGGTCTGGGCTATTGCTTTCGGATCGGCAATCGGCTGGGGTGCCTTCGTTCTCCCGGTTGACTGGATGGGTATGGCTGGCCCTTTAGGTGTTATTATCGGATTTATGATTGGTGCACTGCTAATGATTATCATTGGCGTCAGTTATGGGTTTTTGGTTGAAAAACTCCCTGTTTCAGGCGGTGAATTTGCCTACGCCTATTATGGTCTCGGACGATATCATGCATTTTTTTGCGGTTGGTTCCTGACGCTAGGCTATATGTCGATTGTGGCATTAAATGCCTCTGCCATCGCTTTGCTTGGAAAATTTGTTTTACCAAATCTGATAGAGCAAGGTCATATGTATGACATCGCCGGTTGGAACGTGTATGTAGGCGAAGTCGTTGTGGCGTGTATTGCCTTAGTTGTTTTTGCTTTCTTAAACATGCGTGGTTCCGGTCTTTCCGGCTTTGCCCAATTTGTATTTTGCGTCTGTCTGCTGGGAAGCTTAATCCTGCTGACAATTGCCATGGTTTCTCATCCTTCCAGTTCGTTCACTAACCTGACACCTGTATTCAAACCGGGAATTGGGGCGATATCCTCCATTATTGCCATTGTTGCCATTGCTCCTTGGGCCTTCGTTGGTTTTGATAATATTCCGCAAGCCGCCGAAGAATTCGATTTTTCACCAAAGAAATCATTCAAAATTATCGTTATTGCACTGCTTTGTGCGGGCTTAGCTTATGCCCTTTCCATTATTGGAACCGGTGTGGGTCAATCATGGCAAAGCGCAGTCGCTGAGAAAAATGTGTGGGGGACAGGAACAATTGTTGAAAGTGCGTACGGAAAAATCGGCGTGTTGCTTCTTGCCTTTTCTTTGCTGATGGGTGTATTCACCGGGTTGAATGGATTCTATTTATCTACCAGCCGTCTGTTGCTGGCAATGGGGCGTGCGAAAATTCTACCTGAACCATTTGCCAAGTTGCATCCAAAATACAAAACGCCCCATATCGGTATTCTGTTTACACTGGCGGTGACTTTTGTTGCACCTTTTTTGGCAGACAGGCACTACTATGGGTAGTGGATATGTCTTCTATTGGTGTTACTATCGCCTACTTTTACGCTTGCTTTGTTGCATACCGGCTATTCAAATGGTCCGATAAAAATGCAAACGATACAACTGCTAAAAAAGGTGCAATCGTGGCGCCTTGGCGCAAATTCCTTTCCTTGCTAGGTGTAATCAGCAGTATTGGATTTTTTCTTCTGCTAATAGTACCGGGTTCACCGGGATTTCTTGCCACACCATCGCTTATCGCACTGGCCATCTGGGTTGCTATCGGAGCCATTTTCTTCCTTACAAAATTAAAAAGCTATCGGGCAATTCCAAAGAAAGAATTGGATCTTTATATTTTGGGAGATTATGCCGAAGAGGAAGACGGCTTGCCGCCGAAAAAAGAGATCCCCTCCGCTGCAATTACTGCTACTGTTGCCAGCAAAGCCAATAAATGAAGGCATAGGAGTTGGTTTAGCGACTATTAAAGAAGGAACAAGGATATAATACGAAGCGGAAATTGTTAAGGGGACTTGGTTCTTGTTGTGGAGCCAAGTCCTTTTTGATTACCTTGATGGTGGTGCTTGGCCAGGATGAGCGACACTTTGACTTGCGTTTAGCCTTGTTTGGTCGTTCACTGGCCTAATGAGTGACTGTTTGAGCAGGATTCTCGTACATTTTGTCGTTCATAACCCGGATGAACGACTGTTTGAGCAGGATTCCCGTACATTTTGTCGCTCATAACCCGGATGAACGACTTTTGGGTATCGAGTCCGTCGGCTATTTGACTTTCATAACCTTGAAGGGACAAAGTTTGGGCTCCCGAAGTGTTACGCCAAGACCAAATGAAAAGACAATTCGAATTGAGCGCATCTGCATGATATACTGAAAACAAAGAAACAGAAACGGAGGGAGTGGCGTGGATCAACATTTGCAAGTATTTGTCACAGTTGCAGAAAAAAAGAACTTTTCAAGGGCTGCAGAAGCATTGCACATGACACAGCCGGCTGTCAGCCAATATATACGTACCTTTGAGGAAGGCTTTGGTGTTAGGCTATTGGAGCGCACGAATAAATATGTCCGCCTAAATAAAGCCGGAGAAATTGTTTATCATCATGCGAAAGAAATTGTCAGTCTGTATGACAAAATGCAAAACCTGGTTGATGACTTGACAAATAAGGCAAGTGGCACGCTTTCCATTGGATCAAGCTATACCTTCGGGGAATACATACTGCCGCATATCATTGCGCAAATGCGCAACATTTATCCGGATATTCTCCCAACTGTTACTATTGATAACACATCAAAGATTGCCAGTTTAATGATGCACCATCAGCTTGATGTGGGTATTGTTGAAGGGCATTTCCACAAGGAGCAAAAACTGGCGGTGGAGGAATTTGCAGAAGATGATATGGTGATTGTTGCCTCCTCCAATCACCCACTGGGCGAAAACAACACGGCTGTCTCCGTATCGGCGCTTGCTGAACAAACATGGATTTTACGCGAACAGGGGTCTGGTACGAGAGAAGCGGCGGAAACTGTATTTCAACAGTTTGGTTTCTCACCAGCACAGATAATCAGCTTTGGCAGCACCCAGCCGATTAAAGAGGCGGTAGAAGCAGGTCTGGGAATCAGTCTACTTTCCCAGTGGGCGATCCAAAAAGAGCTTCGTGTAGGAGGATTGAAAATAGTAGATGTTTCCGGAATGCCATTTACCAGACGGTTTTCCATTCTGACAAACTCTCCTTTCCAAACAAAGGCCTTACAAGTTTTTTTGGAGTTGCTGCGTGAGAAAAAGGAATGGAAGGAATTTAATCGTGAGGATATTTAATTACTCAACTTTCGCAGGGTAAAATCTACAGTGTGCCTTGAGGAAATTGCGATGATTGGAGATAAGTTGTTCAAGTTGACTTGGTATAATTAACCGTTGATTGTATTATGCTTAACCAGTGGGTTTACTTATATATCTAGGCTCTTACCCGCTTCGAAAATACACTGCGCTTTCCCCTCCCTTCCAAAAAAATAACAGCAAAAACAGCCCCACAAACGTGAGAGGCTGTTTTCGCTTTGTTATTATTTCTTCCAAGCATGGTAATCCAAGTGCTTATACTTTTCTAGGAGGCGCGTCGGCATATGCAGCGCGTCTTTGCGGAATGGCGGTGCTAGCTGTGTGCCATCAACAAGAATGTTCAGCACCGTTGGCTTGCGATCTTTCAGTGCTTTTTCTACGGTTGGCGCAATGTCTTCTGGCTTTTCAATCGTATATCCTGCAGCACCCATTGCCTTGGCTACTTCAGCGAAGTTTGGTCCGGCAATATCAGAGCCGACATAGCGATCATCGTAATAATCCACCTGGTTCTTTTTCTCTGCAGCCCATGATTGATTGTTGAATACACAGGCGACAACCGGGATGTTTTGTTCGACAGCAGTGCTGACTTCATGCAAGCTCATCCCCCATGCGCCATCCCCTACGATTGCCACGACCGGTGCATCCGGCTCCGCTAGCTGTGCACCTAATGCCGCCGGGTAAGCAAAGCCTGTGTTGCCAAATGTCAATGCTGCGATATGTCTTCTCGTTTGGTTGAATTTCAAATAGGCATTGGCAGTCGATGACACATTGCCGATATCTGTGGAAACAATCGCATTTTCCGGCAAAGCCTTTGTCAGTTCCAGCAGTGCACGGCGCGGATTGATTGGATTGCCATCCACCATGGCCAGGTCAATCAATTCCTGCTCCCAGTCCTGCTTCAGCTTGCTGATTTTCTCCAAACGATTTGTATTTTTTTCCGGTGCAGGTCCTGCTTCCTGCAGTTTGGCAAGGATATCATCGCTTGTTGCCTTGGCATCTCCGATAATACCGACCGCAACTGGATGCGTGCGCGCAATGTTTCTTGGGTTGATATCCACTTGAATGATGGCGGCTTGTTTTGGAAAATAGTCGATGTCGTAACATGGCAACGTTCCAAATACCGACAATCTCGTTCCAATTGCTAGCACCACGTCCGCTTCTTTGAGTGTATGCATGGCGGCTTTTGAACCCATGTAGCCGATTGGTCCAACAGCAAGCGGATGATCTGCCGGGAATGCATCGTTATGCATATAAGAAACAGCGACTGGCGCAGTCAGGTGTTCAGCAATTTTTGCAACGGTGTCCACCCCGTCTGCGTCAACCGACCCGCGACCCGAAATGATAACCGGATTTTTGGCATTTTGCAGCAACTCCACCGCCTGCGCAATGGAAGCTGGATCACCACTGCCACGTTTGTCAGCACGATACTGATGTGGCTTGAGGATTTGTTCCTCCAATTCGCCATAGAACAAGTCGCGCGGAATATCGTACAATAACGGTCCGCGTTCAGCATAGGCAATGCGAAATGCTGTACGCAAGCAATCGGCTACACGACTTTTATGGGTGACGCGTACAGTTTCTTTTGTAATATCTTCAAAAATGGAAACCTGGTTTGCTTCCTGAAAGCCATCCCAGCCAATGGTTGGCGTGCCGGCTGACGGCGAAATAACTACCATTGGTGTGTGTGCCTGATAAGCTGCCGCAACCGACGTCACCATATTGGTGATGCCCGGTCCGTTTTGCCCGACAATAACACCGGCCACACCTGAAACGCGTGTATAGGCATCTGCCATATGGCCCGCGCTCTGTTCATGACGAACTGGCAGGAAACGAATTCCGGCAGTCGGGAATAAATCGAGCATATCCATAAATGCCGATCCAACGATTCCGTATACTTCTTTGACTCCTTCTGCCACAAGTGTTTCGACAATTGCCTCACTTGGCGTCATTTTTACTTTTTGATTCAATTGTTTTTTTACATCTTCCTGTTGTTTTACCATATTATTCCTCCTTAACAATATCCATTTAAGCATTTCCTGCTGACAAGTGAATGAGATTGCCATCTTTTTTCTGTTCCATAATCTGATGCAGTTCCTTGATAAACAGTTCTGTAATCGACTTGACAACTCTACCTTTTGGCAATGCAATATAGAAATGGCGCACGAATGAAATTCCCTTTACCTGATACGTTTTCAATAGTTTCAATTTCTGTTCTTTCTTGATGGCACTCTTGGAAATGAAGGAGACACCGAGACCGGACTGCACTGCAGCTTTGATTGCCTCGGTGCTGCCCAAATCCATGGAAATATGCAAGTCATCCGGCGCAAGTCCCGCTTTTTTCAAATAATCATGGACAACCTTTCTTGTTCCGGAACCTTCTTCGCGCATGATGATAGGCACTTCTTTCAGCTGCTGCGGCATAATTTGCAATACATGCTTTGGAAAATAATCCGGAGCTGCAATTAGGACCAATTCATCTTTTAAAATCGGTTCAACGACAATATGTTTGTCTGCAACCGGTGTTTCAATTAATCCGATGTCAATCCGCTGATCTTTCACGCTGCTGATAATATTTGTGGAATTGGCGATTCTCACTTGCATACGTACAGCCGGGTATGCGTTCTTAAACGTTTTTAATAATTCGGGAAGAATGTATTCACCGATTGTCAAACTGCAGTCAAGCTGAAAATCGCCGTGAACGGTATTTTCCGTTTCCAGTATTTTCTTTTTTGCCAAGTCGCTCAGTTGCACAATTTTTTCTGCATAATGTAGCAGTATATGGGCTGATTCGGTCATTTCCACCTTTTTGGTTGTTCGTTCAAATAATTTTGTCTGCAATTCCTCTTCCAAGGCTTTAATCTGTGACGTGATGGTCGCCTGCGTAATATACAAGGTTCTTGCCGCTTCTGAAAAACTTTTCTTTTCCGCTACAGCAATAAATGTTTTCAAACGCTCGTAATTCATCGTTTTCCTTCCCATCCAACCTTACGTTGCAGGTTTACTAAATACCGCGGATGACAGCGTTTACCGTATCAACAATGAAATCTAAGTCTTCTTCCGTGCTGGTCAATGGTGGTGCCAAAATTAGCACGTTGTTGAATCCAGGTACCGTATCACCATTTTTTCCTATAATGAGACCCTTCTCCTTACACGCGTTGACGATGGCCGCCACAGAAGCTTCATCAACCGGCTGCTTTGTCGCTTTATCCGCTACCATTTCGATACCAAGCAAAAATCCCGCCTGCCTGACTTCACCAACATTTTTATGATCCGCCAGACCATGAAGCTGACCAAGCTTCTTCCTACCAAGCTCGCGGACACGAGCAACAATATTTTCCTTTTCAATGATTTCAATATTTTTCAATGCCACTGCACATGCTGCCGGATGCCCGCCATACGTTGATACGTGGCGTAAATGGCTGTCTTTTCCTTCTTGCTTGAAAGCCTCATAGATTTCGGATTTGACGGAAGTTGCACCAAGTGGCAAATAACCGCTTGTTAATCCCTTTGCCATTGTTACAATATCCGGTTTTACCCCTGCAGAATGCATGAATCCAAACATTTCACCCGTTCTGCCGTATCCAGAAACTACTTCATCGATAATCAGTAGCACGTTGTGTTTTTTGCAGATTTCTGCTACCCGTTGCAAGTATTTCGGCGATGGAATGATGACGCCGCCCCCGGAAATAAACGGCTCCATAATGAACGCAGCAACCGTTTCCTCGCCTTCCCAATTAATCATTTCTTCCAGCATTTGCGCGGCTTTCAAATCCGATTCTTCCGGATTGTCTCCAAAAATGGAGCGATAGCTATATGGCGGGTAAACATGCAAGAATCCCGGTGCCGATGGATCATATTTTACCCGGCGATTTGCTTGTGCTGTTGCACTCAGCGCACCAAGCGTGGAGCCATGGTAAGCACGGTAGCGTGAAATGATCTTGTATTTTCCCGGGTTTCCGGTTTGGTTATGGTACTGACGAACAATTTTGAATGCGGTTTCATTTGCTTCCGAGCCACTGTTGGAGAAAAATGTTTGATAATTACCGCCAAGCAGCTCGCTGATTTTGCCAGCCAATTTCACCGCAGGCGGATGATTCATCGTTAACGGAAAATAGGATAACTGTTTCATTTGCGCTGCAGCAGCTTCGGCGATTTCTTCACGCCCATAGCCAAGGTTTAGACACCATAATCCCGAAACACCATCCAAATAATTTTTGCCTTTTTCATCAACAAACCAGGATCCTTTTCCGGAAACAGCCATCATTGTTTGCGCATCCGGGTTATAGCGATGCATGGCATTCCAAAGATGTGACGTTGTTTTTGCCGCAACTTGGCTCATATCCGATTCAACCTTCATCTTTCATTCCCCCATTTCATTTATCGTTTCAGGGTAGCATTTTCAGCTCATCACAAAGAAATAGATCATGATGTCCGTACCAGTTGTGATAAGTCTACATATAATATATTCCAACAGTACAATAATTTCAATATATTTATCCAATTTGAATATTAAAAAATCAAATCGTCGTTATAAGTGATTTTTATGAATACAGGATCAGCCGCCGAACTTCCGTGATAAATTGATATTGAATGCGTACATATCACTCCGGTAATAAGCTTCTTCCAATTCAATGACATTACCATTTGCATCTTTTATCATTCGCTGGGCAATCAATACACTCTTTCCCTTATCTACATCAAGATGCACCTGATCTTCCGGCAGAAGTTCTCCACAGGAAATGGTTTGGTTTGCCTCCGTAAATTGAATGCCTAATTCATTTTGCATCAGATCATATAATGTCGCATCGTTCAAATCATACTGAATGAGTTGCTCACCAATCTCAAGCGGGTAATAATGCCGCTCCACCCCAATCGCTATATCGTCTGCGTAGCGAACTCGCTTAATAAAATACGCGTCCTGAAACCCAGTTCGTTGTTGAATAGATTCCGGAACTTTCACTTGATAATATTCTATTAACCTTGCACCGGGCTTTTTTCCCATATTTCGAATGGTTTCTGTCGTACTGGTTAGATTGCCCAACCAGTCATGAATCGGTTTTATCGAAACAAATGTACCTTTTCCATGTCTTTTTTCCAATATACCTTCACGCACAAGCAAATTAATCGCCTCTCGAACAGTACTGCGACTAATGTCATATTCTTCCATATATTGTCGTTCACTCGGAATTTGCCCGACCAATACACCGTCTGCAACCTGTCTCTCAATAATTTCTTTCAGCTGAACATGCAGTGGCAGTGAACTTTTGTGATCCAGCGGCATGTTTAACCCCTCTTTTCTGTCTTTTTATGGTTATAAGAAAGTATACATTCCAGGCTGTGTAAATAGCACTTTCAGCAACAGCCACACGTCCGGCTCCAGCGCCCAGCAACTAGCAGAGCTCTTCGATGGGACGAGTAATCGCAGTCCCAGAGCTTTTTGATGGGGCGAGTAATCGCAGTCCCAGAACATCGCACTTTTAGCCTGTAAGGGCACTTGCGCCTTTGTTCCCAAGGATAGCAAATTCCTGTCATCATGGAAAGCAATTTTCCCTAAGCGAAAACAGCTTGTCCGCAAGCCATTTACAGCACCGTTTTGTTGTGTTAAAATATATATATCGAGTTACTTTTTGTAAGTTGGTAAACACATTTTATAGTTGATTTATTTAGGGGAGGGATAGAACGATGAGCAATTTATGCCCCAAATTCGAAAAAGCAATGCAGCTTTTAAGCAAACGTTGGGTTGGTTTGGTCCTTTCCGAATTGCTGGATGGAACAAAACGCTTTTCCGAAATGGAAGCAGACTTGCCAATTAGCGGCAGGCTGTTATCGGATCGGCTGAAAATGCTGGAAAAAGAGGGGATTGTCCGGCGTGATGTTTACTCGGAATTTCCTGTCCGCATCGAGTATTCCTTGACTGAAAAAGGCAAATCCATGCAGCCGGTTATTACGGAAATACAGCACTGGGCAGATAATTGGATTACGCCTGAGGAAGTGGAAGAAAAGATAAATTAATGGTGCAGCAGGGACATAACTGGCCGGTCAAAGCAACTGCAAAATAAAGTGAAACCTCAATCATTGGCAGGGTTTCCTGCCCGTTTATTTGCGTTAAAAATAAGCGTGTTACGATCAACATTTCATTATGTTGCGTACCACGCTTATTTTTTATTTCATCGACATTACATGTGAGATATTATTCCTTCTTACCCGAACTGCCACTGGAATTTTTGTGTTTCAAGTGTCCCTTGGCATTCCGATAAATTTTTCCCGGTGCCTCTGAAGTCTTGCCAACCACATCGTTTGCTTTTTGGGCCGCACCTTTCAGCACCCTTCCCGACGCATCGGTTACTTTGCCAACAAGCCCGCCTTCTCCTGATACCGACTTCACTATTTTGCCGGAGGTGTCGACCACATTTCCAAAAAGGTCAGTTGCTTCCTTGGAGGTTTTCTTTACGAGATTATCGTCATGCTTGCCATTTCCTTTGTCATTACTCATTCCATTCCCTCTCCCTTTAGACAATTTAACCTTTCTTTATGATGATTATGAAATATCTTCGGAAAACATAACTATTTTATATTTTCTTTACCCATTAAAAAGCACTCGACAGCGGTGCCGAGTGCAACATCATCATGCCTGCTTATTCATCTTCTCCCGATCCCAATATTCCACACCGGTGTCATCATCCAGTACATCTTTGTAAAATACCGGGTCCTTGTGTTCTCTGCGCTGGCGCATATAATCCTGTAAAGCCCTTCTTGCCACAGGGAACAGCCGGGTAATCGCATATAGGTTAATCAATGCCATAACACCCATCGTCACATCCGCCAAGTCCCACACAAGGTCGAAGCTCGCCAATGCACCAAAAATAACCATCAACAGTACGGCAATTCGATAGATGAACATCCACGATTTGCTTTTTTTGATATAGGGAATATTGTTTTCCCCGTAATAGTAGTTGCCCAGAATCGAGCTATAGGCAAACAAGAAAATCGATATGGCAACAAAAATTCCTGCCCAGTTACCAAGGTGCTGTGCAAATGCATTTTGTGTCAGCTGGATGCCGTCAAGTTCACTGCCTTCATACCCGCCAGAAGAGATGATGATAAATCCGGTTGCAGTACATACAAGTAGGGTGTCGAAAAAAACGCCCAGCGCCTGAATAAGTCCCTGCTTGACAGGGTGCGTAACCTCCGCTGTCGCTGCAGCGTTTGGTGCACTACCCATACCGGCTTCGTTTGAAAACAAGCCGCGCTTGATACCGTATGAAATGGCTGCACCAAATCCGCCGCCTGCTACTTCTTTGATGCCAAATGCGTTTTGAAATATCAGCTTTAACATGTCGGGGATAGCACTTGCGTTTGCAATCAACACAATAACCGCTACGACAATATATAAAACCGCCATGACCGGAACGATGATTTGCGTTACATTGGCAATACTCTTCAAACCACCAAAAATAACAATTGCCGATAACACAAATAATGCAGCTGCAATCACCCATTTGTCCACATGGAACTGTCCGGAAAATGCCAGGCTGATCGTGTTGGATTGCACCGAATTAAATACAAGCCCATATGTAAAAATAATGACAACAGCAAAAACAATTCCCAGCCAGCGCTGGTTCAGCCCTTTTTCCATGTAATAAGCCGGACCGCCATAATACTGATTTTTGTCAGGTATTTTATACACCTGCGCCAACGTGCTCTCGACAAATCCGGTAGCTGCTCCGACCAATGCCAGTATCCACATCCAAAACAGGGCACCGGGTCCGCCCATCCCAATGGCTGTGGCAACGCCGGCCATATTCCCTGTACCTACCCTGGAAGCGGCGCTAATTGCAAAAGCCTGGAAGGAAGAAGTTCCTTTCTTGCCGGAAGCATCCACTGTCCGCTTATCGAAAATGACACGAAACATTTCCCCAAACAACCGGAACTGGACAAGGCCGGTACCAAATGTAAACCACAACCCTAAACCAATAAGTACCACAACTAGAATATGCGACACGATTTGCGTATCCAAAAATGCCACAATCTCATGCAATGTCTCCATCATTGTTCATCCTCTCTTCTAATGTTTTCACCATATGTATATATCATTCGCCATGCCACGGGATTTAGTTACACTTTCCCTCTTTTCCAACAAATTAAAACATAGGGGTAAAATCCAATCATCATACCATACTTGGCGCCCTCCCCGCTAACGAAAAAACAAAAGCCACAATCCGACCGCTGATTGTGGCTTCTCTCAACCAAAGAGCCAATTCAAAACAAATGCTTAAAAGCCCATTATCTTTCCTTCACCCAAGGGTATTCCGTACCAAAGGCTTCCGCAAATTCCCTGGATTCCTTACGCCTTGCTTTCCTTGCTTGTGCCCGCTTTGGTGCACCTTCATGCAATCGTTTTTCAAATGCTGTTTCCGGCACGATTGGCGGCACCGGGACCGGACGACCATTTTCGTCTACCGCAACAAATGTCAAAAATGCAGTCGCGCTGATTCTCCGTTCCCCGGTCAATAGGTCTTCCGTAACAGCCTTTGCAAAAACTTCCATTGATGTTTTATGCGTCCACGTGACAAATGCCTCGATGCAAATGGAGTCTCCTTCTTTGACGGGTTCTAAAAAATCCACGGAATCTGTTGATGCTGTCACGACATTTTTTCGCGCATGGCGGACCGCGGCAATAGCTGCAACATCATCAAAATGTGCCATGAGCTTGCCACCGAATAGCGTTTTATAGGCGTTTGTGTCCGGCGGCAATACATGGGATGTTTTGACTGCCAATGATTTGAGGCATGTTTTTTCTTCCATTTCGTTTTCCTCCAATATGCATAGTTCGTATAATGATGCTTTTCTCTGACGTGTTATAAGACCGGTGATAACAGTCTTGAAACGGATTCCTTAAAACGGATACCGATGGAGCGTTTTTCGTATAGTTTTTTCGTCATTTGGGTAGATAATTCAATATCCTTCATAAAAACAGATGCCAATTCTTGTGCAATTGAAATATCGTAAAGAAAGGCATTGACTTCAAAATTCAATCGGAAACTGCGTACATCGATATTGGCTGTACCAACGGAAGCAATCTTACCATCAACAACAATCGTTTTCGCATGCAAGAAACCATTTTGATAAATATAAATATCCGCTCCGGCATTGAGCATATCGCCTACATAAGAAAGGGTCGCCCAATAAACAAATGGATGATCCGGTTTGTTCGGGATCATAATTTTGACATCCACGCCCGACAGCGATGCAATACGGACTGCATCACGGACACTTTCGTCCGGAATAAAATACGGTGTTTGGATATACACATATTTTTTGGCAGATAAAATCATTTTTATATAGCCATTTTTAATTTGTTCCCAGTCGGAGTCAGGACCACTTGAAACAATTTGAATTCCCGTATCCCCGCTTGGTTCGCCAGCGTAATAGCGGCTTTCATACACAATATGGTTGCGCGATGCCTGATTCCAGTCAAGGATGAATCGCGTTTGCATATTATTCACCGCGTCACCTTCCACCCTAAGGTGCGTATCGCGCCAATAGCCGAATTTCTTGCTTTTTCCTAAATATTCATCACCGATATTAAACCCGCCGGTATAGCCAATTTTTCCGTCAATAATCGCCAGTTTTCGGTGATTGCGATAATTGATTTTAAAATTGATTTTCGGTATCTTCGGCGGAAAAAACGCCTCTACGCGAATGCCATATTTGCGCAGGGTGCGAATGTATTTTGGACGCAGCATCCTGGAACCCATGTCATCATACAGTACGCGCACTTCCACACCTTGCTTTGCCTTTTCAACAAGAACGCCGGCGATTTCCTGTCCAAGCTGATCATGGCGGATAATATAATACTGCAAATGAATGTGATCCTTGGCAGCCTTTAAATCATCGATAAGTGAACGAAATTTTTCACGACCATCCGTGAAGATTTTCACTTTATTATCCTGTGTGAAAACCGCATCGTCATTTCTCAAATGCAAATAATATAAATCCTTGTATAATGCAATTTCCGGATCCTTGAATTCGAAATTATTTTCCTCCAGCTGACGCAACTGTGACTGTACTGCTGTTTTCACACCAAGCCGACTCTTCGTATCCCATGTAAAAATACGTCTTGTGCTCAATTTCCTACCGAAAATCAAATACAAAATAAAGCCCAAAATCGGGATGAACAGTAAAACCATCAGCCATGCCCATGTTGATGTTGCGTCTTTGCGCTCTAGGAAAATAATTGAAATCCCCAAACCGATGTTGAAAATAAAAATAAAGCCAACCAAATATGGCATGAATTCCATTGATCGTATCCTCTCATAATAAGTTCTATATATGCATTACTATAGCATAATCGGGAATCAGATGGCTATGTTTAACGAATTTCCCAAAATGAAAAAGCTGCCACGAGGACAGCTTTTTCAGATATACATATGAACAGCTACAACAGCCTTATTTTTCACCCACGGACACGATCTTATCCGAACGTTTTTTTACCAGGCGATCGAGTGCCTGTTCCAAATCTTCCCAAATGTCCTCCCATGCTTCCAGTCCGACCGATAAACGAATCAGCTGATCAGTGATCCCCATTTTCTGGCGGGAATGTTCAGGCACAACCGCATGCGTCATCGTAGCGGGATGTTCAATCAATGTTTCTGCATCACCCAGGCTTACCGCAATTTTTAAAAATTGCAGCTGATTTAGTAATGCCTGTGCATCCTCTTTTGTTCCATCAATTTCAAAGGAAATCACACCACCGCCGCGTTTCATTTGTTTTGCCATCAACGGATAATCCGGGTGTTCCGCGTCCCCGGGATAATAGACGTGTTTTACCGCGGCATGGTTTTTCAGACGCTGCGTGATTTTTTCAGCATTGTCACAATGCCGGTCCAAGCGAATCGGCAATGTTTTCAAGCCGCGCAGCAACAGCCAGGCATCCATTGGTGCAATCACGCCTCCAATATCCTTGCGTGTCGTCGCTGCCACTTGATCCAGAAAATCTTTTGATCCAACAGCAATACCGGCGATGACATCGCCATGACCGCCGATATATTTTGTTGCACTGTGAACGACGACATCACAGCCAAGCTCCAGCGGACGCTGCAAATATGGCGAACTGAACGTGTTATCAACCACAACCGGAATCCCATATTCCTTTGCCACTTCTGCAACCATTTGCAAATCAACCAGTTTCATTGTTGGATTGATAGGTGTTTCCACATAAATACAAGCTGTATTTTCCTTGATGCAAGCACGAACTTCCTCCTTCGTCCGCATATCGGAAAAATCATGTGTTATCCGATATTTTTCCTCCATCATGGTCAGCAAACCAAATGTACAGCCATACAATCCGGAGGAACACAGAATATGATCATCCGCTTTGGTCAGCGCAATTAAAATGGCGGAAACTGCTGCCATTCCAGAAGCAAACGCCAGGGCACGCTCCCCGTTTTCCAGTGCCGCCATCCTTTTTTCCAGTGCAGACACGGTCGGATTGCCCAGTCTGGAATAAATATAGCCATCTTCCTCACCGGCAAACCGCTTCTCTCCTTGTTCAGCCGTTTCAAATGTAAACGTTGATGTTTGAAATAACGGGGTAGTCAAACTGCCAAGTATATCCTTTGCTTCGTACCCTTCATGAATCACTGCCGTTTCAAAATGATGGTGTTTTTTCATCCAATCATCCCCCCATAGACTTTAAACCCTTTTATCTCTATTTTATGCCATGGAAAGCTATATTGAAAGTAATTTCTTATTATTATAAAGATAAGCAATTTGATTGCCTTTTACGCGCAACTTGTTCTAAAATTGGCTTATTTACGTAACGGAAAGGAAGGAAACAACGTGGAGTCATCGCAAAAGAATGGCATTATTTTTGTAAGCTTATCCTATATTCTTTGGGGATTTCTTCCAATTTACTGGAAACTGGTCGATCAAGTCCCTGCAGGAGAAATCCTCGCACACCGCATTATCTGGTCCTTCCTGTTCATGGCGATTATTGTTACGGTCACATGGCATTGGCGCGGATTTATCAAGGAATGCCGCAGCATTATCAGCGACCGACGCAAATTGCTTGGTATCTCATCCGCAGCCCTGATCGTCAGTCTGAACTGGATGACCTTCATTTGGGCTGTCAATAATGGTCACGTGATTCAAGCAAGTCTCGGTTATTATATCAATCCGCTGGTCAGTATCTTGCTAGGCATCATTTTTCTTAAAGAAACACTGACACGCCGCCAGCTGGTATCTGTCATGCTGGCAGCAATCGGTGTCATCAACCTGACGATCAGCTATGGTGTTTTCCCATGGATTTCACTGACACTGGCAATTACATTCGCGTTGTATGGATTATTAAAAAAAACCGTTGATATCCCGGCAATGTTCGGATTGACAATTGAAACGCTGATTGTCACACCGCTGGCTTTGCTTTATTTGGCATTTTTGCCGGTCCAGGCCTTTGACTTTGGTTCTTTCTTTTCGTCAACCAACTTGCTGCTGATGGGAGCCGGTGTAGCAACCGCGGTTCCACTACTGCTGTTTGCCAGCGGAACAAAGACCATTCCGCTCGCGATGGTTGGATTCTTACAGTACATTGCGCCGACACTTATGCTTTTTCTCGGGGTATTTCTGTATCACGAGCCTTTTTCATCGGCACATGCCATCTCGTTTGCATGTATTTGGGCAGCGCTGATCTTATATTTGGCATCCGTGCGAAAACCGAGAAAGCAACCTGCGCATTGAAACGTATTTTTAAAAATCCTTGCATTACGAGAATATATGTTGGGTAGATCAACTAATAAAACGACCAAATGAAAAAAATCACATCATCCGGTACCTCATAACCCGGATGAACAACCGAACGAAAGAAAAATCACCTCATACAGTAAGCCGTTAAATATTTGCACAAATTTCAATTTTTCTATTGACACCTTTATTTTCGTCAGATATAATACTCAATAATTTCAAAAAATGAAAATCTCTTATCAAGAGTGGCGGAGGGAATAGGCCCTGTGAAGCCCGGCAACCAAAGAGCGAGCATCTGCTTGCTATTACGGTGCTAAATCCTACAGATCATGCGATGGTCTGGAAGATAAGAGGAGGAACAGCAGTTAATTGATATGCCAACGCCTCTTCTTAGGAAGAGGCGTTTTTCATTTTCCCCTCTTCCTCCAGAACCGAAAACAATTATTTCAGGGAGGAATTTAAATGACAGCATTTCATTTTCAAAAACCGGACACAAGTTTATTACATGGCGGCCAAACAGTGGATCCAACGACGGGATCGCGGGCGGTGCCAATCTATCAAACAACTTCTTACGTTTTCCGTGACACGGAACATGCACAAAACCTATTTGCCTTGAAAGAGCCGGGCAATATTTATACCCGCATCATGAATCCAACAGTGGATGCATTCGAACAGCGCGTGGCATTACTGGAAGACGGTACAGCTGCGGTTGCCACATCATCCGGCATGGCGGCGATTACCCTGGCGATTTTAAACATTGCCGGTGCAGGCGATGAAATTATTGCCGACAGCAACCTATATGGCGGCACGTACAACCTATTTGCCAAGACACTTCCAAAATACGGCATCACTACGGTATTTGTCGACGGCACGAAACCGGAGGAAATCAAGCAGGCGATCACCGATAAAACCAAGGCTGTTTTCGCTGAAACGATTACGAATCCAAGCCTGAATGTATTTGATATTGAAAGAGTTGCCGCGATTGCACATGAACACGGCATCCCGCTAATTATTGATAATACATTCGCTGCTTATTTAGCAAAACCACTAGCGTGGGGTGCAGATATTGTTGTCCATTCCGCTACAAAATGGATTGGCGGACACGGAACAGCAATTGGCGGCGTTGTAGTTGACGGCGGACGTTTTGACTGGGGATCCGGCAGATTTCCGGAATTCACAGAACCGGACGAAAGCTATCATGGTATCCGCTATGTAGACACTGCCCCAGCTTCTTTTGCAACAAAATTCCGTGTGCAGCTGCTGCGTGACATTGGTGCCTGCCTTAGCCCGCAAAACGCATTTTTACTACTTCAAGGATTGGAAACATTGCATTTACGTATCAAGCGACATAGCGCGAATGCACAAGAAGTTGCCAGCTATCTGGAAAGTCATCCAAGTGTGGACTGGGTAAACTTCCCGGGCCTGACAACCCATCCATCACATCAGCTGGCCAAAAAATATTTGCAAAACGGATTTGGTTCGATGATTACATTTGGCATCAAAGGCGGTCGTGAAGCCGGAAGACATGTTATTGACAACATCAAGCTTTGGTCACATGTTGCCAACGTTGGGGATGCAAAATCATTGATTATCCACCCTGCTTCAACGACACATCAGCAATTAAGCACAGAGGATTTGGTAAAAAGCGGCGTCAGCGAAGAATTGATTCGTCTGTCTGTCGGCATAGAGGCAACAGAGGATATCATTGCCGATTTGGATCAAGCGATTGCAAAGGCAACCGGATCCGATCTCACTGTGAAAACTACCGAGGAAAATGCGATCAGCTGGCTGCTACATTCACCGTTTGACCGCAGCGAGGATGGATTACGTCAAAAAACAATCGCCGTATATGGCCTTGATGGTGCTTCCAGCAATTTCTATGAACATATCAAAGCACTAAAAGGACTTGGATTCAAACTGATCCCGATTGCTTCCAAAGCCGGAGCGTTGATTCAAGAAACGGCATATGACGCACTAACAGACGTGGAAGGTACAATTGACGCAGTGCTCGTTAATCAGGATACATTGCCTGCCGATTTGATTGAGCAGCTGATTAATAAAGATGGAAAAATTATTTGGCTCCAAAGCACCCATTCTGATACGGCAACCGTGGAAAACGCCAAAGCAGCCGGAATAACGGTTATCGAGGGGCTGGAAATATACGCGGAAGCCAACCGTCTTCGCGGGGGACAGTCACCCGCTGTGCCAACATGGTAAAGCTGTGGGGGACCGTCCCCCTTGGCACGTTTGTGTTGGAGTCCGGCGAGCAGTTAGATGAAGCAGTGTTGCAATACGAGCGCACTGGTCCAGTGGATGGACCGGTAGTGCTTGTTTGCCATGCATTGACAGGAAACCATCAAGCGGTTGGCACCGAAGCGGAACCTGGATGGTGGAGCGGTTTAATCGGCAAGAAGCGCTTTGTTGACACTTCCATCTATCAAGTTATTACATTTAATGTACTTGGCGGGTGTGACGGCTCCACAGGTCCGGCAACAGTCAATCCTAAAACGAATGCGCCCTATCAAATGAATTTCCCATCTATTACTGTTCGGGACATGGTCCGGGCACAATACACTGCACTGCAAAGACTGCATATCGACCATCTTCACACCGTCATTGGCGGGTCGCTTGGCGGCATGCAGGCACTGGAATGGGTACTGATGTATCCGGACTTTTTAGAAAAAGTGATTGTACTAGCGGCAACCCCTGCCCTTTCGGATTACGGCATTGCCTACAATCACATTGCCAGAGAAGCGATTACTTCAGATCCGAATTGGGCAAATGGCAATTACCTGCCGACCAGTGAATTAAAGGGGTTGGAAATCGCCAGAATGGTCGGCATGGTAACCTATCGCAGTGCCCCATTATTTGCAAAGCGCTTTTGCCGCAATAAATCTGAGACAAGCGATTTTGACATCAATTCGTATCTGGATTATCAAGGCAAAAAATTATGCAAACGGTTTGATGCCAACAGCTATCTATATTTAATGCAAGCAATGGATGAACACGATGTAGGCAGGAATCGTGGCGGCTGGCAACAGGCATTTGCAAACAATCAGGTGCCAATGCTTGCGGTCAGCTTCGCACATGATTTGATTTATGAGCCGGAACAAATCCGGCAATTTGCAGCATATGTGCCAAACTGTACGTATGAACATGTCGAAACGATTTTTGGTCACGATGGCTTTTTAACAGAGTATGAAAAATGGGGAGATTTGATCAAAGCATTTGTGCAAAAACCGCACCACGAAAGGGTGATTCAATGAGTACGCTACATGTTGCACTGTTAGGTTTTGGAACCGTCGGCAAAGGAATCTATGAAACCATCGGCAAGCAACAGGACCACCTCCGGGCTGTTATCGGCAAGGAAGTGAAAGTTTCCACCATTGTGGTAAAAGACCTCGGTCACCACGCCGACTATCAAGGCAGCGCAAAGCTGACAACGGACATGCAAGAAATCATACAGGATCAAAAGATTGACGTGGTCATGGAAGCCATTGTCGGCAAACAACCTGCCTTTGACTATTTACAGCAGTGCATTATCCAAGGAAAACACGTCATTACCGCCAATAAAGAAATGTTTGCCGCATACGGCTGCGCCCTGCAAAAATTAGCCGAAAAACATCATACCAAAATTGCATATGAGGCAACAACCGCCGGGGGCATCCCCATTATCGCAACCATCCAGCAACTGCTGCAAGCCAATCATATAAACAACATCCAAGCTATTTTAAACGGCACAAGTAACTTCATTCTGACTGCCATGCGCACCGATCATCTCAGCTTTGACAAGGCATTGGAAAAAGCACAGGAATTGGGCTATGCCGAAGCTGATCCAACTAACGACATTGATGGACATGACGCTTATTTCAAGGCGATGATTTTGTCAGAACTGGTATTTGGTCGCAAACCTGCCCCGGAAAACATACAGGTTACCGGGATTCGCGACATTTCAAGTGATTTTTTACAGTCTGCTTGTCCCAAACGCATCAAACATCTTGTAACACTGGCACGAACAGACGGCGATATCATTTGCCGCATTGAACCGCAAGCATTATCTGAAACCCACCCGCTTTTTGCAGTCGAAGGTGTTGACAATGCGGTTCATCTGCAAACGGATATCTTGGGGAACCTGACCTTGACGGGTCCCGGTGCAGGCGCACTGCCAACAGCCAGCGCAATGATTGAGGATTTATGCACGATTGTAAAAGAAGAACAGGCTGTGCTACCAATAGAAAAAGCATTAGCGCCCCATTATTAATTACATGTCTGTTGTCCACGCAGTGCTTGCAAGCAGGCTATATCATTCCCTCCCGTCGTACCATTTGATGCCATTTATATTACAAAAACCTTAAAAATCGCCAAAATGCAGGCGATTTTTTTCATTCTGTTTTATTGTGGATTATAATAGGTAACAATAAAGATGTGTAGTCATACGCGTCTATGAACATATCATATTATTAATTATTATCCATCTCAGGTGTGATTACATGAAAAACAAGAAAATTTGGCTTATAATCGGCTCCATATGCTTTTTGGCCGTAATCATATTCGTTATCTTTGCAGTGACGCACGAATCCGATCCGAATACAAAGTTAACCCATTTAAAAAATGAATTGCAGCCTAAACAAAAACTGGAATCCAAACAGGAAAAGAAAACGCAAAAAGACAATCAATTACAGAAGCAGAAGGAAGCAGAAAAGCAAGGACAAGCAGATCAGCAAGTTAGAGAAGCATTCGAATCCGCCCTGCAAAAAACAGCGGATTTTTTCTCCCAGAAAAAAACGAACTTCGTTGCGATTGGCGATTCGCTGACACAGGGTGTTGGGGACGTAACGAATCAAGGCGGATACGTTGGTCTTTTGGATGACACGATCAACCAAGATAAAAAATTGGCGACATTTGAAAACTATGGAAAGCGCGGCAACCGAACAGACCAGCTTATCAAGCGTCTGGATGAGGACGAAATTGCCGAATCCGTAAAAAAAGCCGATGTCATCCTTATCACCATCGGCGCAAATGACATTATGGAAGTACTCAAGGAAAATATCACAAATATTACCATGTCCGTTTTCGCCGAAGAACGTGTACATTACGAGGATCGACTGCATGTACTATTTGATAAGCTGCGTATCCTCAACAAAAATGCGAAAATTTATCTGGTTGGCTTTTATAATCCATTTGAGCAATACTTTCAAGATATCGATGAACTAGATGAAATAGTGGACCGCTGGAATGCAACAAGCAGAAAAGTCGTTGCTACTTATGATGATATTACGTTTATTCCAACAAAGGATCTCTTTCATAACAAAAGTAATCTGTTCGCATCCGATAACTTCCACCCAAATATTTACGGATATGAACTAATAGCCAAAAGGGTCCTAACCTACATTACACAATAAACAATTTATCAAAGAACAAAGCCGCAAGCAGCTTTACAGGCTAAAAGCACGACGTCCTGGGACTGCGATTACTCGTCATAACGCCTGTACTGGCACGTTCTGTCCGTCTTAGCAACGTACAAATTGGAGCGCTTTGAGGCTGCGGCTACTCGCCCCATCCAAAAGCTTTGCTAGTTGCAGTGCGGTGGAGCCGGACGCAGGCTCATCAGTGACCAATTGCAAACTGAATCAGCGTCAAAAGGGCTCTGATGAAGCTTATCAGTGACCTATTACAACTAGATCAAGTCAAGTCCCAAATCCTGTGTAAATAGTTACAATGTTAACCACGTATGGTGGCAGAAAATACAGCCAAAATTACA
>NZ_JAROCA010000043.1 GCF_030732005.1 Tigheibacillus jepli
ATATTTTGTGGTGAAACATTGTATATAGGGTTTGATGATTGACCCTTTTCTATTTACACAATTATACGGACTCAATCCTTATGAGCTACTGAATGACGCATTTTTTCTCTCGTTCGGTCGTTCATCCGACTTATGAGCTACCGAATGAAGCGTTTTTTCTTTCGTTCGGTCGTTCATCCAGCCTATGAACTACCGAATGACGCATTTTTTCTCTCGTTCGGTCGTTCATCCAGCCCATGAACTACCGAATGACACGTTTTTTCTCTCGTTCGGTCGTTCATCCAGCCTATGAGCTACCGAATGACGCATTTTTTCTTTCGTTCGGTCGTTCATCCAGCCCATAAACCACGCAATGATGCGATTTACTCCCCTTTCTCTATGGTTAACTTCTTAGATAGGGACAAGGGACCTGTCCCTCTGTCCCACCCGATTTTTCATTCTGATTTTTCGTCAATTGTTCCTTCAAAATAACCATCTGATACTTGTTCATGGGTTTCAGCCAGTCCCTGCTCGAACTGCGTCTTCCCCTGATAGAACGATGGATCATAATTTTTCTCAGCAATTTTGCTGCTATCCTTGGGGTTTACCTTGCTTTTACGATTTTCCGGCACTTGAATACCTCCTATACAAATTCTTCATTGACAAGCTATCACGATTATTTTGTGACAAACCTGGTCTTTTCATGCTATATGAATCATTTGTCGTGAAGGCATCCTTTTCTTAAGGTGGAGTCTTTTTTTAATTCAAAACCGACTTTGGGAAAATCTTCAGGTCATCTCCAATTTTTCTTAAGGCGAAATCGATTTTATATCTTGCATCACATAATCCTTTCGCTGGTTTTGATGCATGATTTGTTCAAGAATTTCTTCCAGATGCATTGCAAACGCTGGGTGTGTGCGCTGACGAGGCCTTGGTAGGTGGATGGGCTGATTGAGCTTGATTTTTCCATCTTCTATCAGAATAACCCGATCAGCCAAGGCAACTGCTTCTTCGACGTCATGGGTTACAAGAATGGAAGTAAACGAATTGTTTTGCCATAGTGATTCAATCAAACCCTGCATTTCCATGCGGGTAAGTGCATCAAGCGCTCCCAGCGGTTCATCAAGCAATAAAAGGGATGGATCATGCACCAGTGCCCTTGCCAAAGCTACCCGTTGCTTTTGTCCGCCGGAAAGCTTTGACGGAAATTCTTTCATCCGCTCTGCCAACCCGACCCGTGTCAGCACTATCTTCGCCTTTTGTCTGGAATGCTTTGGCAGTCCAAGACAGACATTGTCAATCACGCGTTTCCACGGCAGCAGTCTGCCATCTTGGAACATGATGCGGGCATGTTCATTTAATTGTTTCAGCGGTTTGTCATTTATCCGAATTTCCCCGCTATTCATTTCTTCCAGCCCTGCAATCAAGCGCAGCAGCGTACTTTTGCCGCAACCGCTTTTGCCGACAATCGCAATAAACTCTCCTTTTTTCACCTCGAGATCCAGTCCCTGCAAAACTGTCCGATCCCCATATTGTTTCACAAGAGACTTAAGTACAATATGATTTTTTTGATCGGATAAGACACTTACATCATCTTCCAGCTTTTTGCGTTCCATTACATATTCCATCGAAGCAGCCTCCGTTCCAGATATCTTGCAATTACATCCGATAATTTTCCAAATAACGCATATAAAACAATGCTAAGTACTATCACATCCATTTGCATGAATTCCCTCGCATTCATCGCCATATAGCCAATTCCGGAATGTGCCGAAATCGTTTCGGCGACAATCAATGTCAGCCACATGACACCAAGTGAAAATCGTACGCCTACCAATATGGAAGACATGGCACCCGGGAGAATGACGTGAAAAAATAATGCTGTCCCTTTTAATCCATATGCCTTGCCCATTTCAATCAAACTTTTGTCAACATATTTAATACCGTGGTACGTATTAATGTAGACGGGAAACAAGACCCCTAAAGCTACCAGAAATATTTTCGATGTTTCGTCAATGCCAAACCAAAGAATAACCAGTGGGATTAACGCCAGATGCGGTATATTTCTAAGCATTTGGATAGAGGTGTCAAATAGAAGGTCTGCAATGCGAAAGACGCCGTTAAACAGGCCGAATAAAAAGCCGATAATTCCGCCAATCAGAAATCCCACAAGTGCCCTGGTAAGACTGATGGATACGTGGCTAAACAGCTCTCCTGATGAGGTAAGTTCAATAGCTGATGAAAATACGCTTGTCGGGGCAGGCAGGATTCTTTCCGGGATCACGCCAATCCATGAGAAAAACTGCCAGCCTAACAGTAATACCAGCGGAATAAACCATGGTATTACTGTTAGTTTCATCTCCTTTATTTTAGATAACACTGGTTTGTTCCTCCCTCAATAATCTTTTATTTTCTTCCATATGCTCTTGTCTTCTTAGAATTTCACAACTACCATTTTGACAATATCGTGTGGACGGAGTGAGTTGCCCAGTTTCAGAAGGTTCAGACGCACTCCAATACATTCTCCTTTTAATTTGCTTGTTCTGTCATTACTTCCGTTACATCGATTTTCTTCGGAATGATGTCAAGACGGTAAAAAGTATCCGCGATTTCCTGTTGTTCCTTGATGATATCTTTACTGATCGCATCCACACCGTACGTACGACGTTCAATCGCCATTTTAATGGCATCTTTTTCAATATTTAAAATTGGTGCCAGCATTTCCGCAAGATCATCTTGATGATTGTTCGACCAGTCGGATGATTTTTTCACTTCTTCCATGATCGTATCTATCAAATCTTGATGTTCATCTGCAAAGTCATTGTTGGCAATAAAGAAATCTCGATCCGTTGTAAAACCTTCTCCGTTTACGAGCAATTTCGCATCCGCATAAAGCTCAGTCGATGCTGTGTATGGATCCCACACGACCATTGCGTCTACGTCCCCCTGCTCAAAAGCAATCCTTGCGTCTCCCGGAGTCAAAAAGGCAGGTGTGATATCCGAATACTTCAAGCCTGATTTTTCCAACGCTTTGACAATCAAATAATGGGAGCTTGAACCTTTGGCAAAGCTGACTCTTTTTCCTTTTAAATCTGCAATATCCTTGATATCAGAATCTTTTGGAACGAGGATGCCGCTACCCTCGTATTTTGACTTGCCCGCAGCTACAATTTGAAATGGTGTATTAGCTGCCTGGGCAAAAATAACGGGGGAATTTCCTGTTCTGCCAAAGTCAATACTTCCTGCATTTAATGCCTCAACTAATGCAGGTCCAGCCTGAAATTCCTTCCACTCCACTTTGTAGCCAAGTGAATCCAGCCGTTTCTCAAGCGTTCCGAGGGACTTTAAAATCACGAGCGGGCCATTTTTCTGATACCCAATGCGAACCACTTGGTCTTTTTTGGCGTCAGCAGAAGCATCTTTATTCACCGCGCAGCCTGCAGCCGCAAGACAAAGAAAACCTATAACAAGCAGCAAAATCCATTTTTTCATATCCCTTTAACCTCATCCTTCTTTTTAATTTCATCTGTTTTAGCCTATGTAGATTAGGCGAGTAGGTTCCTGTCCCGGGTAAAATCGGATTCGGATAATTTGTCTCTTTTTAGGAAAACTAATTTGGCAAAGGCACAAGCGCCGTTAGAGGCTAAAGCGGGACGTCCTGGGGCTGCGATTAGTCGCTCCACTGAAGAGCTTTTGTCGCAAAGCTGTACGAGCAGGTCCTGTGTGTCGTAGCAACGTACAAACTGGAGCATATTGAGGCTGCGATCGCCCACGGAAAACCATTTGGGACTGCGGTTACTCGTCCCATCGAAAAGCCTTGGGGCTGCGATTACTCGCCCCATCAAAAAGCGTTGCTAGTTGCTGGGGGCTAGAGCCGGACGTGGCTGTGGCTGAAGTGAAATGAATACAGCTATACACTTTCTTATAACTTAAAAAAGAGGGGGCTATGTAATGGGTTTTGCAAATAATAAACCTCAGGAGGAACCGCTCCATTCCGGTGAGGTCTTTCACCTTTGGACATACTTGTATCATTCAAAAGAGCTGTTGGTCACCATGCAGTTTTGGTTAATCATACCGGCGATAATGATTTAAAAGTTTACCTGGAGGACCTGTTGGAAAATGGATTTACCCAAGAGGAACAGCAGGTGGAAGCAATATTAAAAGAAACCGGTATTCGGCTGCCGCCTGCCCCACCTGATCGTCCAAATGTAGAAGTACAGGATATACCAGCCGGCGCTCGGTTCAATGATCCGGAAATTGCAAGCATGGTAAAAAAGGAACTGATGGCTGGAAAAATATCATGCAGTTATGTGATGGGAACTGCCATTCGAGAGGACATCCGGACTATGTTTGGTGAATTTCATACACAGAAGGAAGAGTATGAAGGAAAATTGCTGAAAATCATGAAAGAAAAAGGCTGGCTTGTTTTACCGCCGATCAATGTAAAGTAGTTTTGCGCATTGAAGCAAGGAGTTGGAGAATAAAGTGAAATCGAAAAATAAAGGAATGGCCATTGTTGCCATTGGATCCGTACCGCTTATCATGACGCTCGGAAATTCGATGCTCATCCCGATGCTTCCGGAAATGAAATCCGCTTTAAAGTTGTCGCAGATGCAAGTCAGCTTAACCATTACCGTTTTTTCCATTGCTGCTGCGATATTAATCCCACTTGTCGGATACTTGTCCGACCGGTTTTCCCGAAAAATTATTATTATTCCTTCCCTTATTCTCTTTGGGGTCGGAGGCTTGCTTGCTGGTGCCGGCGCTGCTTTTTTCTCCGGGTCATATATGTGGATCTTGATTGGCAGAACGATACAAGGAATCGGTGCTGCAGGGACCGCACCCATTGCAATGGCCTTGACAGGGGACTTGTTTAAAGGCAGCGAGCAAAGCCGCGTGCTTGGAATTTTTGAAGCATCCAACGGGCTGGGCAAGGTTTTATCCCCTATTTTGGGGTCGCTTTTTGCTTTAATTACGTGGTATACAGTCTTTTTTGTGTTTCCTATCTTTAGCTTGATTGCTGCTCTTCTCGTGTGGATCTTTGTCAAAGAAAAAGCGAATCGTCAATCCCCGCCGCCCTTTGCAAAATATTTTCGGGGTTTGTTAAGCGTCTTCAAACATGAAGGAAGGTGGATTTTTACCACCTATCTTGCTGGTGGAACCTGTTTATTTACGCTGTTTGGCATCCTTTTTTATTTATCCGATGTTTTGGAGAAGACATACAAAATTGACGGGCTGGTGAAAGGGTGCATTTTGGCAATCCCATTGCTTGTTATGGTGACAACGTCCTATATTACGGGGAGTAAAATCGGTAAAAACCTGGAACTGATGAAGAAACTGTCCGTCATCGGCTTATGCTTGATGACCATTTCCTATGGATGTCTTGTTTTTCTGGAAAAATTGGTCCCTTTTTTGATCGTGCTTGCCATCAGCAGCGTTGGTGCGGGGCTTGTACTGCCATGTGTCAACAGCATCATCACCGGTGCCGTGGGAAAAGAACGCCGTGGTTTTGTCACGTCTTTGTATGGATCTGTCCGCTTTCTTGGGGTGGCACTGGGCCCACCAATTTTTTCCCGCTTAATGGATTGGTCGCGAATGGGCATGTTCTTATCCATCGCTGGATTGACACTTTTTGTAGGCCTGCTTGTATTATTACTGTTGCATGTAAAAGGTAAAGATGGCACGGATGACAAAAAAACCGCTTTTCGCTACAACTATCTCTGATAGCTATTTTTTTCTCCAGCCAAAGGTATACGCCTGGTGAAATGTTAAATTGCAAACATAGTCCACTATTTTCGTGGAAATCCATTGGCTGGAAAAAGCAAGCAAGATAATTTTCCAGTCAATTACTGCTGCAGTAACGAAAAAAACAAAACAATTAATATAGAAAAGTGGTTTCCCGGGCAAAATTTCCTTTCCTGCTGCGATAATCATCGCCACCACACCAACTCCCCCATTGGAGACATCCTGACGCATCAGCATGCCAATTCCTATTCCAAGGAAAATAGAGCCGAGCACAAGGTCAACGATTAGATGGCGGTCCGGAATAAAAACGAATTGCTCAAAAAATTGGATGGAAACCGATGTGGTGGTAATTCCCACAATCGTCCATAGAACAAATCGCTTGCCGAAATAGGTTACACCAAAAAGCAGCATAGAGGAATTAACAATCCAAAGCGCAAGTCCATCACTGATGCCAAACCAGTGGTTCAACAAGATGGCGATTCCTCCCGCACCGCCAGACGGGATCGAATTAGGAAATAAAAACAATCCCATACCAAGCCCCTGAATCGCACCACCTGCCAAAACCAGCCCATATTTTATCAAAAATTCCCTCATCCAGGCTCCCCCTTACAGGAACAGTTGTCCCAGTTTAAATGGACAACCCACTCTTTATACTTATTCCCGTAAGTTTGTAATCATGACTTGCGGGACACGGGGACAGGTACCTTGTCCCGCCTGGTTATGTTGGGGTCAGAAAAAAACTAGCCTGGCTGGAAATTACTGTTGCGAATTTGAAGCATCCATTTCAATAAGGTGGATGATTTTTGACTGGAAGGAGAACAATGCAGGAGCATGCGAGCAATTTCGTGGAGGTGCAAATCGGAATTACCTTATCAGTGACCTTTTGGATGCGATTTTGTGGCTTTTGGTAACTGATAGGCTTCATCAGTGCCCTTTTGGATCCGGTTTTGCGGCTTTTGGGCACTGAGACGATTTATCAGTGACCTTTTGGATGTGATTTTGCTCGCTTTGGGCACTGAGACGATTTATCAGTGACCTTTTGGCAATAGCACCGCAGTTTTCAGTCACTAATATCCTTTGACCACAACCTTCCCCCTCTGTCTCGCACTCATTCGGGTTTACTTCGAAAGCGGGCTGTCTTATCCCAGCCAATTGTTTGCTTGCGGAGCTTGTTCCAAAAGAAAATGGAATAACCGCGGACCAGCAAAACAATAAACAACTGTGCATATGTGAAATACATCATTAACAAAAAGCAAACATTTTTAACGGAGACATTACGATCCATCACAATGGCGCTCAACAGCTGGGAAGTATATACAATATAGCTCATAAACCAAAGAAACAAAAATGGTGTATGCATCGAAATTGCAAATACATGACCAAATAATCCAATAAGAAAAAATACGTCTGACACTAGTAACAACATCACAAACACAGCATAAGTCATCTGATAATGCAATGTTAATACAAACGTTTTCCCTTTCCAATAGGAAAAGTCATGCAGCGATTTTCCCAGCATGTAAATATTGCCAATTAGCCAGCGAGTCCGCTGCTTCAAAAACGTCTTTATTGTTTCCGGCTCCTGTTCCCACGTATACGAATTGCTTACAACGGGCAAGCGATAACCAAGTGCAGTGATACGCATTGTTAAATCTGCATCCTCTGCCAATGCATATTCATCGTAGCCACCCACTTCGCGAATAACGGAGCGTTTCAACAGCATGTTTGTCCCGGCAAGTGATCCCAATTTGAATAGCGCCCATCTGCCGCATTGCATCAACAACTGAAACACTTGGAACTCCAAGCCGATCATTCGGGTCAAATAATTGCGGTGCATATTTTTTGTTCTGACACACCCCACTGCACCGGCTGTATTTGGCGTGGATTCTGCTGCTTCAACCAATTTGCGTAATGCATCCGGTTCGGGCTGGTTATCTGCATCGTATACGACAAAATACTCCGAGTCAGATATCTTCAAACCGTAATTTAACACGCGGGATTTTCCTTTTGGCTCACCTTTTGGAACTGGAATGCAATGGATATGGGAAAAAACGCGTGAAAAAGCTTGTCCGATTTCAGCTGTGCGGTCAACGGAATTATCGTCCAGAAGAAATATGTCCAATTTTCCGGGATACTGCAGGCGAGCCATTGCCCTTAATGTATCTTCAATAACAACATCTTCATTATGTGCCGGAATCAACACCACAACACTGGGATAGGTTGCCAACTTTATGGAAGTGCGCTCTTTGGAACGGTACCAGACGCAGGCAATCGTCAGGATGGAATAAAAAATCAATAATATCCAAAAAATGTCGTTACGACAACAAAAAGTACATTCATTTTATTGCCACCTGCTTCAGTTCGTTTTCATTCTCTATCAATCGTTTGCTTACGTGATAAATAGGAACAATCATGTTCATCCGCTGCTTTGTTTTATCCATTATCCGTCCTAATACAATATCAACACCGGTTTCATCTGTATCCCTTAAAAGAATATAAACCCTGCCAGTTGTTGATGTGGCCAGGTCGAATTGGGAACGAATCGCTTCTGCCACAATGGATTCTACTGTTTCCTGAAGATTTTTTTCAATGTAAGGATGACGATATGTAATGTCCAAACACACAAGCCATGCTTGACTATTATTCCTCTCCACGGACCTAAGCGTCCACTTTGCCTGGTCCAGGAATTCGTGAAACGTGAGGATATGTGTCTGCTTATTGTATTTTTGCAGTAATGCCACTTGTTTTTTTAGTGATGCATTTTCATAACCTGTTTGTTTCATATGCTGGAGCAACAACCAATAGAGCAGAATAAAACTTGTAAAAAGTAAATGATTATAGATATAATCCAATTGCATGCCTGCCGAACCGTGCATTTTAAATAGCCAGATGGCAAGAAAAAATCCATAGATTAATATAGCCGCAATGGCATAGAGAAAAACAAACCTGTCTCTTAATAAAGGCATTATTAGCAGTGAACTGATACCAATAATTAATCCGACCTGAAATAATGGCAATTCCAGGAATACAAAAAACCAGCCACTGGTCAATAATAGCAAAATGAAAATACCCGCAAAGAAATTATGTCTCATGTGAAAACCTCCCCCCTTATCGTGGGACATGGGGACAGGTCCCTTGTCCCGGCTGGGATAGCAGGACGTGGAGACTGCTCCCTTGTCCCGGATAGTAAGACTAAAGATAGATTCCCTTTCCCGGCTAGGCTAATAGGCTGGGGTGGACAGGTCCCTGTTCAGGTTAGGATAGTACGATAGAGGAACTCGTCCCTTATCCCGGGTGATCTACTAGCAGGACTCGGTATAGATCCCTTGTCTCGGTTAGATTATTAAGGACACAAGGACGGATCGCCCATTCCGTCTGATTAGGGCACTAGGACAGTCAACCTGCCGAGTCCTGCCCCCTCTGTCCAGCCTCATCCATACTTATTAATCGAATCAAGTGTTTTTTTTCTATTTTCCATTCGCTTGTCATTCTCCAGCAGTGAATAGGTCAATATATCAAGAACGAACAAACTGGCAATCTGTGTATTCACGAACTTTTCGTCATCCATGTAAATATGGCTGGAAACCAATACTACTTCATCAGCAATTTTTGTGAGCTCTGTTTCATCATAATTGGTAATCACTACGACTTTGGCTCCATTATCTTTTGCTATTCTGGCCGAATCGATAACCGACTGTGTTTTGCCAGTATATGAAAAACAGAATAGCACATCCTTGTTTCCCATTAGCGTCGTTTTAATGAGCATCGCGTGTGAGTCCGTAATAGAAGATGAGTTGATGCCCATTCTTTCTGTCCTGCTATTAAACTCTTCCGCAATAATGCCTGAGCTTCCCATCCCGCAAAATACGATATTGTTTGCTTTTGACATGATGGAGACGATATGGGAGATTTGCTCTTTTGTAATGAACTGCTTGGTAGATTTGATAATGTTTTCGTAATAGCCAAATATGATGTCGGCTATATCCTTTTTTGCCTCGTTTTCAGGCTCACTCTTGGCTAATGCATATTTCATTTGTTGAAAGTTTTCAAACTGCAATTTTTTGCAAAACCTTGTTATGCCGGCCGGAGAGACCTTCACTTCCTTTGACAATTCCGTGATCGATTGGTGAATGGTTGATGATTTATGGGATAGAATATATGCCATGATTTTACGGTCATTATCTGTTAGCAGTGAATTGTATTTTTGTATGCGGTTTTCCAAATCCATTCGCTGACCCCCCATGTGTTTTCCCCTACATCATACCACATCTTTTGCAGTTGCAACGTTAATCAGGAATTATTATTAGCGCCGCAGTGAAGCGCTCGTTTCAGACGCTTTTTGAATCAATTCCGGGACACTTCCACCTTTTAAATTTTACTCTGTTGCTAATCCCACCCGGCTGTACAACCCGCTTTCAATAAAAAATGCCAGCATCAAGTACTGACATTACCTAACATTTTCAGGCACCTTTTGTCTCTGTTTGAACATGCTTTTTATTTTTGATGATACCTCCGCAACTAAAATATTGGGATTCTTGGGTAAAAAAAATTGATATGCTATTTCTTATCAACGGAAATCAATTTCATCTTTCCACCAGCTTTTTAAACGTACCATCATATCGAAAAATAACGTCCAACTCTACTTAATTTATTTCCCTTTTCCACTTGAATCTTATCGCTGCCTTTATGCTTACCTTTTATATTATTTTTCGTTTGGTCTGTCACAAACTTCACCTAATTTCATAATTATTTTTCTCATTATAATCCGGTACATCCCGCACATTGATAAAGCGGAAAACGCGGCAAGCTGAAAATTCTATATCATACCATAATTGACAACCCTGTAAGCGTTTGATACTATCTTTATGAAAAACTTTTTTATTGAGAGGTGTTAAAATGAAAAATATTTTTGGTAAAGCACAACAATTTGGCAAATCATTCATGCTGCCAATAGCTATATTACCTGCTGCCGGGCTTTTACTCGGTATTGGCGGGGCACTATCCAATCCGAATACCGTCAGCACGTATCCGGTTCTGGATCACGCTTGGCTTCAAGCCATATTCACTGTGATGAGTAGCGCTGGAAATATCGTCTTTTCAAATCTACCAGCCATTTTTGCAGTCGGTATTGCTATTGGCCTGGCAAGATCCGATAAGGGTACCGCCGCTTTGGCTTCCTTCGTCGGATATCTGGTCATGAACGCTACGGTCAATGCTATTTTGAATATAACTGGCAATCTAGCTCAAGATGATCTTTCGGTGGTAGGTCAAGGAACGGCCCTTGGGATTCAAACATTGGAAATGGGTGTTTTCGGGGGTATTCTCGTCGGAATCATGGCCGGTATACTGCACAATCGTTTCAATAAAATAGAATTGCCACAGTATCTCGGTTTCTTTGGTGGATCGCGTTTCGTGCCAATCATTACAGCGGTTGCATCCATTATTCTTGGAACCCTCATGTATTTCATATGGCCATTTTTCCAGGAGATTATTTCACACCTTGGGAATATCGTAAATGCTACCGGTGTCATCGGAACATTTTTCTTCGGATTCATTTTACGACTGCTTGGTCCATTTGGATTGCATCATATTTTTTATCTGCCATTTTGGCAAACCGGTCTCGGCGGGGTGCTGGAAGTCGGCGGGCATTTGGTACAGGGCACACAAAATATATTCTTTGCCCAGCTCGGTGATCCCAATGTCAAGCATTTCTTTGAAGGTACGTCACGTTTCATGTCGGGACGCTTCATCACAATGATGTTTGGCCTGATCGGGGCAGCGTTAGCAATTTATCGTACCGCTAAACCGAAAAATAAAAAGGTAGTGGGCGGCCTCATGCTGTCAGCAGCGCTCACATCATTTTTAACAGGTATTACCGAGCCGTTGGAGTTTTCATTCTTATTTGTGGCACCTGTACTATATGTCATCCACGCATTCTTTGATGGTCTGGCATTCATGATGGCGGATATCTTCAATATCACAATCGGCCAAACTTTCTCAGGTGGCTTTATTGATTTTATCCTGTTTGGTGTTTTACAAGGTGAAAGCAAAACAAACTGGCTTTATGTCATTCCAATTGGCATCGTATGGTTCTTCCTGTATTATTTTGTATTCACATTCTTAATTAAGAAATTCAACTACAAAACACCAGGCCGTGAAGATGAAACCAAAACCTCCGTGTCAGGGAACGAAAATGCAGCAGCTTCCAAAGGCGGGCGTGCAGCTACGATTATCGAAGCCTTGGGCGGAAAGGAAAATCTGGTTGATGTTGATAACTGTGCTACCAGATTGCGCGTTACCGTTGAGGATGGGGAAAAGGTCAATCAGGATGTTCTGAAACAGACAGGGAGCCGGGGTGTCATTGTAAAAGGCAGTGGCGTTCAGGTTATCTATGGCCCACAAGTTTCCGTCATTAAAAATGAAGTGGAAGAGGAATTGGAAAAATAGTACAGATTCCGGGGATAATATCTGTAACACGAAAGCAGTAAAATGATGTAGTGATACAGCCCCCGCATCAAAACAGGAGTGATAATGATGTATTTACCAAATGATTTGATCGTATCTTGCCAGGCGTTGGATGATGAGCCGCTTCATTCATCATTCATCATGAGCAAAATGGCACTTGCCGCATATCAGGGTGGCGCAAAAGGAATCCGGGCGAATTCCAAGGAAGATATCATCGCCATCAAAAAAGAGGTTGATCTTCCTGTTATTGGCATTGTTAAACGTAACTACACCGGCTCAGATGTATATATCACGGCAACAGCCAAGGAAGTTGATGAACTAATCGAGAGCGGCTGCGAAGTGATTGCCATGGATGCGACGAAATACGAACGTCCTGAAAAGTCACTAGCGGAGCTTGTGGCATATGTACGAGAGAAAGCACCAAACGTAGAATTGATGGCTGATATCGCTACCGTGGATGAAGCGATCCATGCTGAAAAACTGGGATTTAATTATATCGGCACCACACTGCATGGATATACTGCCGATACAAAAGGCCAAAAATTGTACGATGATGATTTCCGCTTTCTAAAGGAAATCATCAGGTCTGTTAAAGCGCCTGTTATCGCAGAAGGGAACATCATCACACCGGATATGCTTGCTCGCGCTTTTGCGTTTGGTGCCCATGCAGTTGTTGTTGGTGGAGCAATTACACGTCCCCAACAAATCACAAAACGCTTTGCCAGCAAGGTAAAATAATTCACAAAAAAACAGGGACAGCCTTCAAGTGAAGCTGCTCCTGTTTTTTTGTGGGTTTGGTGACAGGTCAAGATAAATAAAAAATGTCATCGTTTGCCAAATATTCGCTGCGAGACAAAAGGACGGTTTTTGAGTGTAATACCGGAGCATTCGAACAGTTTTGTACAAATGCGGAACCGGAATTTCACCTTATCAGTTACCTTTGGGCTTCAGATTTGCCACTTTTGGGCGCTGAGACACCTTTTCAGTGACTTTTTGACTTCGGTTTTGCTGCTTTTGGGCACTGAGACGTTTTATCGTCCTTGAACTGCTCCCGCCCCCAGCTGGGCACGTTTGGGACAGTGAACCTGTCCCTCTGTCCCGCCGCTATCCCTCACCTTCATTTTGTTGCCCGTTGTCGTTATTACCGTTATTACCGTTATTGTCGTTATTACCTGGGGCTTTTTTATTCTTTTGATCGTCTGGTCCTTGATTTTCTTGCCCATGATCTTCATCTTTGGATTGATCCTGGTCTTTTCCATTTTGATTATCCTGTTTTTTATCGTCTTGATCGGGTTGCTCCTCGTTCTTTTTATCTTGTTCTTTTTCGGTTTTTTCATCTTCCTGCTGTTTTTCATTCTGTTCGACTTGATCTTGTTTGGACGTGTCTTGGTTTTCCTCGTCCTCATTGTCTTTTTCTTCTTCGTCTGTTTCTTCTGCTTCCTGATCTTTCTGTTCTTCTTGTACCTGTTTGGAAGAATCGGGTTCTGTCTGCTTTTCAGGCACTGTTTGCGGCTGGGTGCCTTTTACATACAGTTCCGAACCGATAGTGGCCACTGAGTCTGGTTTCTCGAAATCGGGCGTGTTCGGATCCGAGATCTCGATCATGATTTGCCGGAAGAGCTGTTTTGCAATATCCTGTGAACCATCGTACCGGATGTATTGTATATCGCCGTCTTTATTTTTTAACGACGGGTAACCGGTCCAAACCGCCATTGCATATTGGGTCGTGTATCCGGAAAACCACGAATCGATGATGCCATTGCCGAGTCCGTATTGATCTTTCAACTCTTTCGGAATATTCGTCGATCCCGTTTTTCCTGCCACTGGTATGCCGTCAAGGTTGGCCTGTGTTCCAGTCCCACTGGCAACCACAGTCTTGAGCATATCGGTGATCATATAGGCGGTATAATCATGCATGGCAGTACGTGATTTCGGTTTTGGCTTCCATTCCTTGCCGTCCGGAAAAACGATCTTCTTAACCGTATTCGGCTCGTTGTAGGTGCCGCCATTACCAAAAGCAGCATAAGCGGCTGCCATCTGCAACGGAGTAACACCGTCAAAACCGCCAATCGAAGCTGATTCGTAAATTGGATCGATCTTGATTCCAAGTCCTCCGGCAAACTTTTGTGCTTTTTCACTTCCTACAGCCTGGAACGCCTTTAGGGCAGGGATATTTCGTGACCATTCTAGTGCACGTCGCATGGAAATATTGCCCCAGTATTCATTATCCCATTCGTTGATCGGGGTCCCATCACTGTATTGATAGTGTTCATCATTCAACGTGTAGGATGTTGGCCATTTTAGATATTCAATCGCCGGGCCGTAATCGAGTACAGGCTTGATCGTAGAACCCGGTTGATTTTTTACCGAGGAGCCATAATTGGTATAGCTGATCGATTTGAAATGGCGTCCTCCCCCTACTGCTTTCACAGCACCGGTTTTAGTGTCAACGAGCGAAATGCCTGCTTCAAAATTTTTGTCCGGATAAGGGATTTCCTTCGAATGAAGCATTTTGTAAACTTTTCGTTGTGCTTTCGAATCAAGATACGTATATATTTTTAGCCCGTCTTGGTAAAATTCCTTTTCAGTGACAATCTTTTCTTTTTTGACCAATTGTTCATATACCGTATCGATATATGCATTATAAGGGCTGTCTTTCTCCTGCTTCTTTTCCTCTTTCCTTAAAATTTTCGAGATTGGTATTTCTTTAGCCTGATCGGCTTGTTGCTTGGAAATAACGTTATTGTTTGCCATTGCCGACAGAACCAGGTCACGACGCTCTTTGGCCCGTTCCGGATATTTGAAAGGGTCATCCGCGCTTGGCAAATTAGGCAGTCCCGCAAGCAAAGCTGCTTGAGACACACTTAATTTGGAAAGATCTTCTTGGCCAAAATAAGTGATGGAAGCTGTTTTTATACCATAAGCACCATGTCCGAAATATACATTGTTTAAATACATCTCCAAAATTTCATCTTTTGAATATTTCCTCTCCAATTGTAAGGAAAGCCATGCCTCTTGCACTTTCCGTGTCAAAGTCTTCTCAGGAGTCAAGACACTTCTTTTGATCACCTGCTGGGTAATGGTCGAGGCGCCTTCTGTACCCCAGCCGTTTTTGATATTTCCGATGATCGCACCGGCCAGTCGATGGACATCCACGCCATGATGGCTGCGGAACCGTTTGTCTTCGATGGAAATAACAGCATCTTGCACGACTTTGGGAACTTCGTCGATGGAAACTTTGACGCGATTTTCCTGGTGAAATAGCGTGCCGATAAGTTTTTTATCCTGATCATATATTCGCGTGGAAAGCGGTGTTTGTAAATCACTGGCATTTAATGACGGCGCGCGAAAAATCATCACTGCCACCATGATGCATAATGCGACAATCACAAGCATTACAACCGCAAACATGCTGAGCAGAATCTTTTTCCACAATCCCCTTTTTTGTCCGCGCCTTTTCTTTTTTTTCTGTTGCTGCCTTCGTTCTTTCCTTGAAGCATAATCGTTGGACATACGCACTCCCGCCTTTTATCTATTAATCTATTAGAATCCTGTAAACCCATGTTAAATAAAGTATGTAATGGATATCTAAAGTATGCAGAATGTACGGTTTGTTCCGGGGATCACCTCACCAAGTCATTTATCTGCCTACGTTTTGTGTTCGTTGCAGATCGAATCGGCATATGAGAATATGATGTAAAGAAATGATACCACAAAAAGGAAAAGATATCATAGGGAATAGCCCATTTCCAAAACAAATATCATTTACCGTCGGCAACGATATAGCCATAGTTAAATAGTGAAGAAACTTGCAATGGCTTTGCTTTAATTGGACAAAGATTCTGCGGACAAGCTAGACTTTGTTTCGCTGTGTGGAAAATTGCTTGGATAAGCGGAAGGACGCTCGAGATGGGGAAAAATTGCTCAAGGTGATGGAAAGTCGCTAGCATATAAAAAGTTGCTCATAAAACTGATAAAGTCGCTACAAATAGGGCTAATTCCGCTCATGATACAACAAAAGTCGCTCGAGAAGGTGGAAAGTCGCTCCAAATTAGGCAAAAGACCCTCCGAATCATGCGGAGCCACTCCTGCTTAAAAATTTCCCTGTTTCAACGACGCCCCGCCATCATAGAAGGTGCATTAAAAAACAGTGAACAAAAATATATCCATTTAACATAAAACGCATTATTTTTAACAGCTGACCCATATGCAATCAATCATTCTAATTGTATATATTTTATTCAATCAATGACAAATGTCCCGTACCGTTTTTAAATCGCATCCCATATAGTGTTAATAAGTCGTATAAAGGAGGGACATGGAATATGAGTGAAGCATATGGTGGCGGCGGTTATGGCGGTGGATTCGCGTTAATTGTCATTCTCTTTATCCTGCTGGTTATTGTTGGAGCAGGCTTTGCCGGCGGATATGGAGCATACTAAGTAATCCAATTTTTAATGGCGGGATGATGCAGAAATAGGAAAAAATCGATGAACATTTCATCCGATTTTGCGTGATTTGAAATATATGACATGCTTTGTGTAGCATTTTGCCCATTTCGTAAAGTATTCGACATTTCCTGTGAAATATTCGACACATGGTTGAGAGTATTCCCCGCTTGCTCGATAGTGAACAAAGCAGTAAGCGACTACCTACCCCATGGTCATTAATAAGGTGCACGAAAAGTGGGAGAATGGATGATCTTCTCCTGTTTTTTGCGCACCTATTATTGTCATCAAGCCGATGAATAGAAAAACATCCCGCTTGATAACAAACGAGATGTTTCATTTTTTCCATTATTTATCACTAGCGTTGCAGGAAAATAAAATAAAAAAGTCAAGAAATATGCCGTGTTTGAAATTTGCCAATAATGGCAAAATTTTCTTTAAAAAAGCCTTATAATTAGGGTATGGTAGTCCTGTCCAATTCCCTAACTATAAGGAGTAACCATGGACAATCATATCATAAAAACTGTATTCAAGGAATACATTCATCCATAGATTTTAAAGTTATTCAGAAAATGATCGACAACACCGAGATTGATAAATACGTCAAAAAACTTAATGTGCTTGCGTTTACCAGGACTTTTATATATGCCCAATTAAAAGGTTGGAAAACCTTGGGCGGATCAGCGATGTGGTACAAAAGCTTGTTGATTTGGTAAGCATCAGTAAATCACAACTTTCACGAAAGCTAAGGGACATCCCTCCTGAAATCTTTCAGGCTATCTTTCATCACCTGGTTCAACAGCTCCATCAGAGACTTGGCATCACACAGGGAAATAAGGACCTTGGAGAAATTAATTTAATTGACAAAATTAATTTTCTGGGTGGACACTGATCTATTGGAAACGTTTAAGTTGATTTTTGTGCAACATTTCGCACTTCGTTTGTAAAAAAGTACATAAAAAAGACAGGCGTGAAGCCGTTTATAGTGGTGCACATGGCGATATTGACCATCCTTTGGCCCTATTTTCATCGTTTGGGCGAATCTACCAGTTAAGGGGCACACCGGACAAATTCAGTAATGCAAAAAGCGGGAGAACTTTTCCCGCTTTTTGCGTTTCTCTTATATGATTCTTTTTTGCACGTATATAGACTTTGCCATTTTCTGCTGCCGGTCAATCTCAACAACTTATATGATTCTTTTTTGCACGTATATAGACATTCTATTATGTAATCATTGTTCCACCATCCGTCGAAAATTTGGATTTAGCGCAACGCAATCCAATTTCGGAGGCTATCATACATTTTTTGAATCTATTATTCCTGTCACTTTCCTGTTTTATCTACCGTCATATACTACTAATAAGCCGTATAAAAAGGAGGGGATCGATATGTTCAATGGTGGGAGAGAGTTCGACTTAATCGTTGTTTTGTTTATCCT
Source organism: Tigheibacillus jepli (assembly GCF_030732005.1). GTDB lineage: Bacteria > Bacillota > Bacilli > Bacillales > Amphibacillaceae > Tigheibacillus > Tigheibacillus jepli. The sequence goes on from NZ_JAROCA010000043.1 coordinate 18,076, forward strand.
CCTTGTCATTGTCGGTGTAGGCTATACCGGGAATGGCGGATACTAAGCTAAGAATGGCAACCTCTTCACACGCAGCAAAAAGGGAGAGCGATTCGAGCTCCTCCCTTTTACATATAGTAATTGAATATCTTGACTGCTGATCATTAAACTTCCGATCGATCAAAGTACTCTATCAATCCGGTCGCATAATGCCCTGCCTTCCAAACATAGTGAATTGGGGGACGCCATAGGAATAAAATTTATTGCTTTATTCAGACCAACGCCAATTCCCCATCAAACCTCTCCAGCGCTTTTTCAATATCTGCTTCATGTCCTAATTCATGTAATGTTTCACCAATACATTTTACTGCTGTTTTCAACATTTCAATATCGGTATTACCCATATGGCCAATTCGAAATGCCTTGCCTGCTAAATGGGCAAGTGCTCCCGCCACAACAACCCCTTTTTCAGCTAAACAGTTGCGAAACGCGGCATCATCTACCCCGTCAGGATAACGGACACATGTCAATGTAGTTGCTGCAACACTTTCATCCGCCAAGGCTTGCATACTGTATACGCCAAGTGCAGCCCTTACAGCTTTCGAAAATTTCGTGTGACGCACATACCTATTTTCCATGCCTTCTTCCAGTACAAGTTTCATGCCTTCATGATAAGCATAAATCAAATTGACTGGTGGTGTTGCAAAATATTTTTGCGGGTCATGCATTACCTGCAGCCAATTATAGATGTCCGTATAATAAGCTGATACATGCCCCAATCGCTCCCTGGCCGCAAGTGCATCTTGGTTAAATGCGACCACAGCAATGCCTGGAGGAACGCCAATTGCCTTTTGTGATCCGGTTAAAACAACATCGATTTTTCCACCACCATATACTTTGCTCATATCCTCTTCCATTGCTGCCGTCGCACAAACACCATCTACAATGACCAGTGCTCCGTGCCGTTTGATAACGGGGACTAACGTATCCAAGTCAGCTGCTACACCCGTGGAGGTGTCTGCATGCGTAATGGTTACAGCCTTAAACTGTTTCTCTTTCAGTTTGTCTTCCAATTCTTCTGCAGTCACTGCTTTTCCCCATTCAGCCTGGATTACGTCGATTTCAAAGCCGAATGCTTCTCCCAACTTTATAAAACGATCACCGAAATAGCCATTGCTGACAACTAACACCTTCTCTTTGGGACCTACTGTATTGACAAGTGCCATCTCCATTGCCAAAGTGCCGGAACCCGAGATGATAAATACTTCTCCATCTGTTCGCAACATTGCTTTTGTTTTTTCAATCGCACTGTGATAAATCGCGGCAAACCTGGCATCCGTGTGACTCCGTGTTTCTTGGCTTAACGCATCGTAAATGGAATCAATTACAGGTGTCGGTCCAGGAATAAGTAATAGCTCTTTATTCTTCATTTTTAAAAATCTCCTTCTTCATTCAAAAGCTGTGTGATATCGAACAACCGCATTTTTTAAACAAATTTTTAATAAACCAAGTTTCGGTTCAAATCCAAGTGCGTAATGTCATGCTTGGTTTTTCCATCAATAATAAGGTCTGCAACAATTGCGCCAATAACTGGAGCCATTTTAAACCCGTGTCCGGAAAATCCTGCCACCAAAAAGGTGTTATGCATTCCCGGAATTTCTCCTATCATGGAATGATCATCTGTTGTATACCCATCCATGTACACACTTGCACGTACAGGATCAGGAACGAGACCTGGCATCAATTCTTTCACCGCTGCGCTGACTTCTTTTATTTCCTCCAACGAAACATCCCGATTCAGCTGGCTTGGGTCCGGAACACGATTCGGATCCTTCGTGTTGGATGCTTTTACCATGGTGCCATCCAATGTTGGTGCCCCGGTCAATCTAAAATCGTTTCGCATTCGAGCAAAGATTGGGAAATTTTTTGGTTGGAATGCCGCGATATTTTTGGCAGGAAACCAAGTTAACACCAGCCTCCTCGCCTCTACTTCCTTCTCCATTTTCGGAAGCAATCTTGCAGTCCAAGCCCCGGTAGTCACGATGACCTTATTTACGCGATAGGATTTTCCGTTTGCTGCAATCGTCACCCCGTCATTGTCCGGAACAATATCTTCTACTTTTGTAAACCGATGAATTTCAGCCCCGAGCGTTTCTGCTTGATAAGCTGCCGAAATGACAGCTAATTCCGGGCGGATAAACCCAGCATTTTTATCCAGGATCATCACTTCATCCGAAAACAACTTGAATTGCGGATATCTTTTAGTGGCTTTTTCTCCTTGTAAAATCTCATGTTCCAGCTGAAACGTATCAATGGATTCGAGTATATTTTGAATGGCTTTTGTATTCGGGTCGCCAATCATCAAGCCCCCATTAAGGGTTAATAGCGAGTTTCCGGTCTCTTCTTCCAATTGTCTCCATAGCTTTTTGGCTGCTTGCAACATCGGCACATATTGTTTTCCTTCCATATATGCCGTTCGGAACAAACGTGATTCCCCGCCAGACGCCGAGCGATCATTTCCAATCCCGAATTGTTCAAAACCTAAAACAGAGACGCCTCTCTTTGCAAGTTGCCAAATCGTCATACTTCCCATTGCTCCCAGTCCAATTACTGCTACATCAGCATCCATGATTTCACCTCATTTTTTGTATTTTCAATCTATTAAATTTGCACTTCTTCCTCATCCTCTTCCCATTCATCATGTTTGTGTTTTTCAGAAATGATATAATTGAAAATGATGAATCCTGCAAGAGAACCCATTATACCGAACGCTACGTAAGGTATATCCGTCCCGATGATTTGTGCTACTGCCGCACTGATTACCCCAAAAGTCATACTTCCAATAGCGCCTCCGGCAGTCAACCGCTTCGAATTTCTTAATAGAAACCCGCCAAATATTGGCACTAACAGACCAGATGCGGAGTAGGCATATGTTGCGACCAGCCACCCCAACGCTTTTGGATAATAAAGTGCCAGAAAAACCGCCAATACGATGACGATGACTGACATGAGCCTGGATAAGGCAACCAATGTACGATCCGTAGCATTTGGATTGATATATGATTGATAAATATCCGTTGTAATATTTACAACAACAGACTGAACAGCGCTGCTAACCGTTGACATAATGGTCGCAATGATAAACGATGCGTACAAGGCCATAAACCAAAGCGGAATTTGCGTCAAAAACCACCCTGATGCCATTTCCGGATCAGATAAACCAGGGTTCATCGAATAAATGGCGATTCCCATAAATGATGCCCATACCCCACTGATCACACCAACGATTGCGGCAATAATGAACCCTTTTTTGGCTACACTCGCACTGCTTGCAGCATAAATACGTTGGTAAGACATTTGATTGGTCAGTGCGCCAGGGAATATAGCCAATACCCAAAACAGAATCGTCGTTGTGCCGACAGCCCCAAGTCCCTCTGGCAGGTGAATCATATTTCCGGGAACTTTCGAAGTGATTTCAGACCAGCCACCAGCAAGTTCAAGGATGTAGAATCCGCTGGCGATGGTCATCACAATCATGACACAGCCGAATAAAAAGTCGGTCCAAGCGACAGAAGACAAGCCACCAGGCAAAACAAACAATAGACTAATAGCGGCAAAGGCTATGATTAATATTGTAAAACGGATTCCTGTAATTTCTGCAAACAAGCTGCCAAAAGCCACCAATTGTGTACACAACCAGCCAAATGGAACGACAATTGCCAGGAAAGTCACGATACTCATCATGATTTTATGGTCCCCGTACAACTTTTTGAAAATCTCCGGCATTGTTGTGAATTTATGTTCCTTCAGCCAATTTGCAAGTAGAACCAAAATGATAATGCCGATGGAATATAAGACGTTGTATGTGACAGCGGACCAACCGGCGCTATAGCCAATTCCAATGTGAGCAACCAGCACACCTCCGCCTACCCCAGTGGCAAACTGTGTTCCCGCTACAACATATATTGGCAGTGCCCTTCCGCCAACAGACCAATTTTCACTGCTTCTGTTTTTCCTGCCGATCCAAATCGAAAACATTGCAGCACCAGACAAAACCACCATGGAAGATAATACAATCACAAGCGTAGCGTTCATTATTTGCCTCCTTAAATTCAAATTTTTGGTTGTCTAGGTGTGGAAAAGCCATGCTGTGTATTTTTCAAACAGATATTTTAAATTCTTTGAATCGGTCAAGTCTTAATTTTTCCAGGTCAATTGATGTTTCCCTATATTCAAACAATTCAGTCATAACTGTACCTACCAAAGGGGATAGCGTAATTCCGCTATGCATGACCGCAATATATGCATTTTCGATGGTCGGTATAGGCCCTATTATTGGGTGACCATCATTTGGCATCACTCGGATACCGGCAAAACACCGGACAATATTGGCTTTTGCCAGATCCGGTAAATAGTCGACAGCCATTTTTGCTGTATCCTGGATAATATCCAAAGTTGTTCTTCGGTCATATCCAACCTCCTCTTTGGAATATCCAATTAAAACTTCTCCATTATCCGCTTGACGCATCCCTCCAATCGTATGTTTGATGAGCGGTGCCAAAGGTTCCGTTACAAGAACCTGCCCTCTGACTTGTTTTACAGGAATGTCGAGTCCCAAAAACTTTCCTACACTCCTGGACCAAGGACCGGCTGCCAGTACTAATTGTTTCGTAATAAAGACACCTTTTCGCGTTGTGACTTCAAACATTCCTTTATGTTTCCTTATATCTATGACGGGGTTATAAAAAGAAAACTGTACATCATTCTTTTTAGCTGCCCTGATATAAAGCTCTACCAACCGGAATGGATTCACATTTCCGTCGATTTTACTGTAAGTGGCACCGACAATATCCGGGGACAATGCAGGTTCCATTTCCAAAACTTGCTCTCGACTCAGCACTTCAATTTCGATGCCAACTTCAGCCTGTTGCTCAGCAAGCCGCAATGCACTTTGCCGGTCTGACTCATCGAAAAAAGGAGCTATGCCACCTGTACGTTTATACTCGACATCGCCTATCTTCCTTTCCAGAAAAGGATATAATTCCGCACTGAGCATACTTAATTCCCCGTACCAGGAAGGTGTCTTATTATGCACCCATACCCAGGCCTGGGTGGATCCAGAAGTACCCGATAAAGGATATGCTTGGTCAATAACCAATATTTCCTTTTGTCTACTCTCCGATAAATGATAAGCGATACTGCTACCAATTACACCGCTTCCAATAACAGCCACATCATATTGTTTTGTCATGATTCATCACCTTCTTTTGGTGCTGATTCAGCGAATACGGAAACCACACTGGAAGACGTTTCCTTCCCAGCCAATGCAGCAATTCTCGTCGGTTTTAGGGGCATCCGCATCCTTGGCAACCCAATTTCGCTTAATGACACTTCAAGCGATTGACTGATGATTTCTCGTACCAAGCTGGAACAAATTTTGGCTTGGCATGGGCCCATACCACATCTCGTTATCCGTTTGATATCATCAAAAGTATGTGCTCCCGATTGAATTGCCGATTCTATTTCAGCAAGGTTGATTTCCTCGCATTTACAAATAATCGTTGATTCATCCATTGAAACCCCTCCCATTGATTGCACATAACTACGCTAATGATAAAGTGAAACTTCAATCAGTGAGGTTCTTTTTCCCCCTGATGATTGGTTGAACCAATCGGGCTTTTTTGGGCAGTTTCCCCCCCACCTAAGCTTCCTTGACTCTTCAAGCTTTAAGGTGGGGGTTACTGCCCGTTAACCTGCGATAAATCCGTTTCTTCTTGAAATCTTTTCACTACATTCGCCCTAGCCTGAAACGTACGTTTAAAACTTTCGGATTCGATTTGCTCCAATTCTTGCCACAATAATTTTCTTGTCTTGTCTGCATCAGCGTTATTTACACATTCAAGTGATTCCGCAATACTGACCGCAGCAATTTCGGCAGTTAATAAAATAGCCCCCATATCGGTAATACCTGCAGCATTTCCGGCTACATATACAGATGGATTGCTCGTTTGCATAGACAATGAATATACCGGAAGCCATCCCCCAAGCGCCTGTTCATACGTGAAATGACAATCCAATATTTCAAATGGTTCCAAAATAGGGGATAACCCTTTTCCAATACAAATCAAATCCACATCCATTTCCAACGCTTTGTGCCCATGATTTAAGATGACCTTCTCCACTTTTTCCCTGCCAAAAGCACGCTGAATAGTACTATTAAAATACAATGGTACACCGATTTTTTGTAACTGGTCGATTGTTTCCGTCTCGTTTCCTTCCATTCGTTCCTTATTTTCTATGATGCCTTTGACATTCACCCCGCCTTCAGCAAGCTGCTTTGCGACCTGCAATGCAAAATTATTGGAACCTAGGATTAGCGCATTCTTTCCCGGCCGGACGTATTCCCTGTTCAGCAATATTTGCGCGGCGCCTACCGTCATCACGCCCGGAAGTGTCCATCCGGGGAAAGCACATGCTTCTTCAGCAGCCCCTGTCGCCACGATGATTTTATTTGCCGATATGGGAATGGTGCGATGCCCATCGGTTACACCTATCCGCCCATCTTGATATGTACCGATCATCGTGTGTTTGACAAGCTTGGTTACATCCAATTGCCGGAGTTTTTCTATCATCTGCTTTGCAAGTGCAGTTCCTGTCTGTGTTTTGAATGATTTTGGCAGATTTCTAAGTTGCTGTGTTTGCTGTCTTAATTGCCCGCCCAATGAAAAAGATTCATCCACAATCATTGTTTCAATGCCGTAAGTAGCTGCAACAGATGCAGCATGCAGCCCCGCCGGACCACCCCCAATGATGAACAGATCAGTTTTCATTTACTTCCCTCCTTACATTCGGATCCCCTTCATTTGAGCTAATGTTTGCTCCTGCTTCCACTTGCGTCATGCAGCTTAATACATGATCCAGTCCATTGACGGAAACAAAACAGCTGCAACATCTGCCATTTGCACAAAACAATCCCCTTGGTTGCTGAAGTTTCCGGCTTACTCCGAATTTGCAAATGCCGTTTGCCATTAACGCAGCCGCAATGGTTTGCCCTTGCTTTGCCTTCAATAATTTTCCATTAAAATAAAACGGTATTTCTTTGTTCTGGTTGTCTTCAACTAGCTTGTCCGGTGAAATCTTCATCGGAACACCTCCAAAGTAATATAATGTTATAATATTATAATTAATATATAAGCAAGTCAGATAGACCACTCACCTAGAATCTATCTGCTTGCCACTATGCTTACTTAATTTCCGGAGGCATTGCCCACATTGTTTCCCCGCTCCGGGTAATATGGGGACAAATCCATGTCAACCTTTTCATCTTGCGCAATAGATGCGGCTATACTTCCTACAAATGGCCCCATTGTTAATCCTGATGCACCCAGTCCTGTCGCGATAACTACCCCTTTTATTTGCTCAAGTTCCCCTAATAAAGGCAAGAAATCGGGTCCCATTGGGCGAAATCCAATTCTTACCTCTTGCACAGTTCCGTTGGCCAGCCCCGGCGCAACGTCCAGTGCGTGGGATAAAACCTCGTGGACTCCTCCAACCGTCGTTTGATAATCGAAACCCGACCCATCTTCTCTCGTTGCTCCTGCAACTACACGCGAGTCATCAAATGCCAACATATAATGACTTGTTTGTGGCAATACGACTGGCCAATTGGACGTGTCCGCGCCATGCATATCAATATGGGCGATTTGTCCGCGCTGTGGCTCCACCTTGATGTCCACGCCATGTGGCGCCAACAATTCTGGTACCCATGCACCGGCTGCAATCAATACTTTGTCAGCATAAATGGTTTCATTTTGGCATGTTACACCGATGATCGTATCCTCTTTCCTAATCAGAGTAGCTTTTCCCTGTATAATGGTCGCGCCACGTTTCTTGGACGCCCGTACCATGGCATCCCTTAATAGCCTTCCATCGACCCGAGCGGCACCGGAAATAAAAACAGCTTCCAGTTCCTCGTTTAGTGGTGGGAAAAGTTCACGCGCTTCTGCAGCAGTCAATCTTTGGATGTCACCAATCTCTGGCGCTGTTTTATATTTTTCTCTTACTTCTTCTTCAATCGTATGTAACTGCTCGGAATCCGAGCTGACGCAGAGCGCACCGACTTTTTTATAACCTACTGCATCTTCTCCATCCTCTTTTAATTGCTCAACCAATGTCGGATAAAAAAGTGCCCCTTCCTTGGCAATCCGGTACCAGTTTTCACCCCTCCCGCTGGATACCCATGGACAAACAATCCCCGCTCCGGCAGCTGTTGCCGCTCCGTCATTTTTTCTATCAATCAAAACGACTTCATGGTGATTTCGTACCAATTGGTATGCTGCACTAGCCCCTACAATTCCACTGCCGACTACAATAATTTTCATTGATTTAACTCCCCCAATATTCAGTAAATTCGACTTGTGAACTTTCCTTTTAATGTGATTCAAAGCTGGATTTCAAGAAAGTATTTCGATTGGTCTTGTTTAACGATAAACCTGGAATATTCTATGATGTGTTTATCCTTTGTTGAGGTAAAGCGCTCAAACACAAATAACTGTTCACCCTTTGGAACGCGTAAGATGTCCGCTTCGTAATCGTCCGCCAAAATGGTTGAAAAATAGATTTTCGCCTTATCCAGCTGTACACCATATTTTCTTTGGAAAATGTTATACAGCAAATCATTTTCAATATCTGGCTGCTGCAAATCCGGAAACAAAGACTGTGGAATGAATGAGTATTCCATTGCGACCGGTTCATTTTGCTGCATTTTCAATCGGTGAATTTGATAGACGATGTCATCTTTTTCCACATGGAGCGGTGTTGAAAGTTTGCTCCCGGCACGTACTGTTTTGAAACTTAATGTTTTATGCGGGTGATGATGTGTTTCCCATGCTTCATTTTTTAAGGATACAAATTTCGTGATATCCTTTTCCTCAATCTGGGTGACAAATGTTCCTTTGCCGACTTGACGGCGCAAAAGACCATCATCAACCAATTCAAGTACTGCCCTTTTCACAGTGATATTGCTGACATCAAATTGTTTGGCAAGTTCCTTTTCTGCCGGCAATTGATGTCCCACTGTCCATTCTCCAGAAGTTATTTTATCGTATAAGTATTGCTTGACCTGTTGATATAGAGGTACCGGTAATGCCTTATCAATCTTCATCTGGTTCGCCCTCGTTTTCATTGTTGAGTATAATATTATAATATTATAATTTATAAGTTTTAGAATTGAGGATTAATTTAAGGTAGTATATACCTTTGGTGATGTAAAGTCAATAGAATTTTTTAATTAATTTCAAATACTCCCTCGTTTCTGTGGAATTGTACAATGGCCCGAGACTTGGGTTAAGAACAAATGATTGCATTTTTTAAATTTAATTCGGAGGTCGGGTAATTGTGATGCCCAAAGTCCCCTTATCAGAAGGCGATTCATCTACAACCTGTTTTACTGAGGGTGGAGTCTTCTCGCCTAGAAATGATAAAAAACCTTGAAAGGTGTAAAACCATAACATCTTCGTTATAAACAGGCCACTTTTGCCCGGTTTCTTCTTCCCATTCTTTGATTACTTTATTTTTTACTTTATCAAATTTTGCCCTATGCTTAGCTGTTTCTATTGGGGACATCTTTTTATATTCTTTATTTCTTAAGACATCCTTCAACTTCTCTATTTGGTTTTTAGGTAACTCTCTACCTGTTCGTCCTTCTATATCCCTAATATATTTTTTTATTGTGCCGGAATCAATTTTATTTCCCTTACCCCTAACATCAACCTTCCGACCATCCCTAATCACCCGTTCAGCCCTCATCAACAACTGGTCCTTCAAATGCCTTCCATCCACCACCTGAAAAGGCACATTCACTCCGGCAAGTTGATATTGCTGATTATAAGGAAGAAATCTGGAAATATCCATGTTTTTCGCATGCGCTGCCGCTTGTTTCGCACCGGCTTTGACAGCTGCCGTTCCAGCCTTGGCACTCGTCGCTGCACCTTTCGTAAGTGTCCCGGCTCCTTTGGTCCCAGCGACAGATGTTGCGACTGTTCCCAAGGCGTATGTCACCCAATGGGCTCGGCTTTCCGCATCACCATTTACCATATCCCGTTCGAAAGATTCGACAATAGCGTGCTTTATTTGCTTATATGTTTGGTCATAGTTTATCACCGCATTGCCAAGTGCTTGCCCCGTCCCAATCGGGTCTGTAACAAGGTCGTAAACACCACCAACCGCGTCCTCTACCAACTCATTCGTGGCCCGACCTACTCCTTTGATGCTGCTTCCTGTCGTTTTCAATACTTTGCCGCTGCCACTTACGAATTTATCCCATGTGCTTGGTTCTTTTTTTGGCCCCAGCCTGTCTTTTGGAATCGTATCGACAAATGCATATTGTGTTTTGTCGTCTTCCACATATTCCCGGACTATCCGCCCATCTGACAGCGTCAAATACTTGCCCTGAAACTCTCCTTTGTAGTCCGACACTTCCTTGGCGTTAACAACTTTTTCCTCCAGCGTCTTGAACGCTGCTTCGGAGATGACACTGCTGTGGGCTGCCAGAAATGTCTGCATCGCCCGGACGCTGTAGTCCATCGTGCGCATGCCGAATTTTTCCTGGATATAGGTAACCCATACACCAGGGATTGGGGCGCTTACAATGTGGGACAGCAATGCTTTGGCCCCATATGCCAGCAAATTATCTTGGGAAATGGCATTGGTACCGGCTTTTCTCACCAAACCATTCAGCAGTTTATCATACGAGGCTACACCGGACAATTGCCTGACCGAGTACGAAGCAACAAGCTTGCCACTGGTGAACCGACCCTGCATGTTGTCTATGTACTGTTGCATCATTGCAAGGTCTTTTTCTACATTTTCCAATGCATCTGCCTGACTCGTGTCAAAGTCATGCAGTTTTTCGATAGTGCCTTCTACCTTTTTAAGACCGTGGCCGGTTGCCTCCACATAATCACTGTCATCAAGATGTGAAAGAGAGACGATATCCGCAACCGAATCAATGACAGCGTTCGCCTTGTCTGTCAGCTTCATCGTCATTTGTTGCGCTTTTTGTAACCCGTCTTCTACATCATTCTGTAAAAATTCTTCTTTGATATATCCATTTTCCGCGGGCTCCAAAGATTACAATGCTTTTTCCATGGACTGGAGCACATCCTGGTAATCCGCAATTGCTCCTTCCATAAATAGCAAAAATGGCAGGTGCAATTCCTGGTAAAAGGAACGGATTGCCTCCGCACTTTTGCCACGAAACGCATCATCCAGCTCCGTTACTGCCTTGACACGGTCTTGCAAGTCTTTGATTTGCTCTTCCAACTTTTCCAGACTGTCTTTTGTCTGTTGGATCCCCTCATGCAGACTGCTTGCTTCCAAAACCTTTATACCAAGCACCTCCGTAAAACAAAAATCCCCTCTTGAAAAGTAGACATAGTTTTCTATATTATAAGATAAGTGGGTTTTACTTACCAGCATTTACCGTAAAATGGTTTCCATCCTTCTTAATTTTTTGTAAAATGGAAGGAGCAACTTTTTAAACCGAACGGGGTGATTCATCGTGAGCAATCTAGCCAATCGGATATACTACTTGCAGCAGGATATCTTCCAGACAAATCAACAGCTTGAAGAAAAACGAGAAGAATTGAAACGGCTGAACGAAGCACTTGGAGCCCACAGAAGTAAACTCAAATCCTTGGGAATGAATTGAAAATTAATAAGAACATTCCGATGTATGGACTTGGATGAGATTGCTTAGCCCCTAATCAATACAATGTATTTCCCATCAAGAGACTGTCCACGCAAAAGAAAATGTGCTTAATTATACTGAATGAATTAGACCAAACCAGTAAGACTGCGGTAAAAGTCAAGTAGTTAATCAAAAAAAGATGTAAGACGTTTTGGGCAATATATCGGTTTTTGGGTATA
>NZ_JAROCA010000044.1 GCF_030732005.1 Tigheibacillus jepli
TTTTCGCATATGTTCAATGCCTAAAGCATCGAACTTGCTTGACATACTGGTCGTTTTGTTCAGTTTTCAAAGAACGAAAAACAATTCTAAATGTTTCGTCGCCATTTTTAGCGACTTTATTATCATAACATTTTTAAAATCTGTTGTCAACAACTTTTTAAAAGTTTTTTCAACATCGTTTCAAAATGTGCGTCGTTTTTAACGACAAGATTTACTTTACCACGGTTTCATATTAAAGTCAACAACATTTCTCCACTTTTTTCTACATGAATCCATGAACAAGAAATCCACGTCAAATTCGCACCACAAGCGTTTATATATCGTATAATTTCTCTTTTTCAATTCCAAATTAAAACAAAATCATTAAAAGATAATTTTCGTTAAATGCATTATATCCACACCTTCATAACGACAGAAATATACCGGAAAACAATAGTCCTATATCAATAAAGATTTTCCCCACGGATTGATACGGATGAAAAGAAGATAAGATATCCGTTTTATTAAATGCTATTTATGGCCTGTGCCCTTTAAACGAAATAATGTAGTAGCACCTATAGACAATAATCTCCCCTCTTTTGCTTAAGTCCAATCCCTAATGCAGGAATTCCAGCTGATCAATGAAGTATAAAAGGTTTTTTCATGTTTCCGATAATATGTTTGAAGTTTTAGTATAGCCCTTAAAAGAAATATTAGTAAATGTGGAGACTTTGTAAAGGGCGGAGCCTTCACCAAAAGCCATCAAAATAGATTGCATCCGGTTTTTAAATGCACATCCCCCATGCTGCAATTTTTTCGATCCACGGAATTGCCACTCCTCAACCAGCCGAATCCATTCTACAAAATGGAAAAAGATGCTATACTGTAATTGTACTAGCTAAGGAGGACAAGCATGGCAAAAATATCGTACTCAAGTAAAATAAACAAAATACGCTCTTTTGCTTTAATATTGGTTTTTGCTGGCATTTTGCTCATGTATGTCGGCATCATGTTCAAAAAATTTCCGTGGGTGATGGCAACCTTTTTTGTACTGGGTATGCTGTCTGTCATTTTCAGTTGTGTCGTATATTTATGGATTGGGTCGCTTTCCATTAAGGCAGTACCCGTTGTCTGTCCGAACTGTCACAAACCGACCAAAGTACTTGGACATGTTGATGCATGTATGCATTGCAACCAGCCACTGACAATCAACAAAGAATTGGAAGGATTGGATTTTGACGAACGGTATAACAAACGCCACTTCCGCAAAGAAGCACTTTCCAAAATAAAAAAAGAAAACAATCAATCGTAAACAGTACCCTTATATAACGAGAAGACACCTAAAAGCCCCGACTGGAAAATAGCGACTGGGGGCTTTTTTTATGCATTAAAAAAGACCAAATCACAGCGGATTTGATCCATCATGTGCCTACCGTTATGAACTCAAAAAAACATATTAGTGCATTTGCTCTTTTTTCGCTTCTTGGCACTCTGGACAAGTGCCATATACTTCCAAACGATGATTGCTTACATCAAAGCCCGTCACTTGTTGGGCTAGCTTTTCCACTTCATCTAATGATGGATAATGAAAGTCGACAATTTTGCCACATTCATTGCAAATGACATGATAATGGTCAGAAGTATTACAATCAAACCGGCTGGATGCGTCGCCATAAGTAAGCTCTCTGACCAGACCGTTTTCTTTTAGTACACGCAAATTGTTGTATACCGTTGCAACACTCATATTTGGAAATTTTCCTTCAAGTGCTTTGTAAATTTCATCCGCAGTTGGATGTACCATTGAATTTAGTAAGAAATCAAGCACCGCATGACGTTGTGGTGTAATCCGTACACCAGCTTCTTTTAATGTATCGATCGCTTTTTGCAATTTCTCTGCTGCCACCGCCATGCACCCCTCTTTCATTTATGATTGTAGTCATTTATTAGTTAATAATTCTTATAATTAGTGTACTCGCTTTAGCCAAGTTCTGTCAACATAAGTATATTCCAATGTAATAGTCATTATCACAGATTGGCTTATCAGGCATGCCAAAAAAGCAGCCATAAATGATGACTGCTTTAAGATTAAGCAATATTTCTTTTCCGCCAAGTTTATATTTTTCTAACAAGCAAGGTCATTCCTATATCCCTGCAACAGTGTAAATATGCATGTTCAATACCCCTGTGACACATTAATCCGATTTTGCATGTCTTCTATCTTTGCGCTCAAATAGGCCTCCAGGTTTTGCGAAAATATTTCCAAACCACGCGACATATACAATGGAGATAGACCGGAAATATGTGGGGTAACGGTAATATTTTCTTCATCCCAGAGCGGACTGTCTGCTGGCAGTGGCTCTGTTTCGAATACATCCAATACAGCATGAGCAATCTCTTGATTGCGGATTGCTTCCAGTAATACATCAGTGCTCACCACGTCTCCGCGACCCATATTAAGAAAAACGGCATGGTCGGGCATTAATTTAAAATGTTCCATTGTGTACAAATATCGTGTTTCATTTGTGCTAGGCAAAACCGATACAATAAAATCGGCTTGCGGCAGCACATCTTTTAAGTTTTCCACTTTTTCGTTCTGATCAAAATACGCCACGTTTCGTCCGCTTCGAGAAACTCCGATTGTTTTCATCCCAAATGCCTTGGCTAGTCTGGCTACTTCTTGCCCAATCGCCCCCGCACCAACGACAACCATGGTGCTTCCACTGATTTCTTGCATGTGCAGTTTCTTATTCCATACATGGTTTTCTTGATTTTTCATCATGGCTTTAGCCTGGCGATACACTTGCAAAAGCATGGAAATTGCATATTCCGACATTGGCGTTTTGTGAATTCCCCTTACATTTGTCATCAGGATGCCGGCTTCCTCGATTTCATTTAATGGCATATCGTCCATTCCCGCCGATAAAAGCATAATCCATTTCAATTTTTTAGACTTACGGATTAATTCCGGCGTGAGATCCCCTCCATAAGTAACTAAAACTTCCGCATCAGGCAATGCGGCCTGTGCCATGTCCATTTTTTCGTAAAAATAAAAGTCCGGTTTCGAAAACTTTTCAGTCAGATATGTTTGATGTTTTTCCGAAGGCTTTGTTGAAAATACGATGTTCATTATATGTTCTCCCCCTCTTTTACTGGTATGTGTATAAATTAATTGTAAACATTTTACTTTATTTAGGGAACTGAAAGACAGCGGGAGAATTTTTAAGCTATACTTGCTTTTTTCGACTGAAAAAGGTGCGAAAAACAATTTTCGTATCCAACCGTCCCGAACAATTGCTGATATAAAACAAATCAAAGCGAATCTTTTTGTCATGCTGCTTGTTCGATATACCATGGATCTGGGCATAGCCGGTTATGCCAGGCTTGACTTTCAGCCGATACGCTTGATAATCATTATAATGGCTAGCAATATCTGGGTATTCCGGGCTTGGACCAACGAGACTCATATCTCCTTTTAACACATTCCATAATTGCGGCAATTTGTCCAAATGGTATTTTTTTAACTTTTTTCCGGTTTTGGTCAACAAACATCTGTTCTGCTCCAATTCCAGCTCGTTTGGTACCCCGCCGGACCACGATGCGGTAAATTGATATGGCGGGAAAGCATAGATTACCTTGGAGGCGGGTGTCGTTGTAGAAAACGCATACATCATAAAAGGACGCTTGTTTTTACCCATGCGCATTTGTTTGATTATGGCGGGCCCACTTTCTTTTTTGTGCAGAATCCAGCTAATTCCTATCATGAGTGGTGCAAAAAGGATAAGTAAAGCAAGACTGACAGTTATGTCTACGATTCTTTTCATGATAAAATACGAATTTGGCTTTTCAATCGGGGCTGAGTTGCTAGGGTAAGACTGGCTGTACACTTGTTGCACACCCATGGACGGCACCTCCGTAATAGTTAATTGCTACCAGTCTATGTCACAATACTAGAAAATATGTGCTTGCCCTCTATCAGTAATCAAATTGAAACATCTGAAAAAAGCATGTAATTGCAATTCGCTTCATAGAACAAAGGCGTAAGCGCACATTTAGCAACGTACAAACTGGAGCACTTTGGGGCTGCGACTACTCGCCCCATCAAAAAGCTTGGGACTGCGATTACTCGTCCCATCAAAACATCTGGGGCTGCGGTTACTCGCCCCATCAAAAAGCTCTGCTAGTTGCTGGGCAATGGTGCCGGACGTGGCTGTCATAGCAAATGACATTCATACAGCCCAATTTTATACTTCTTTACATATGTAAAAAGCTCCAATCACAAGGATTGAAGCTTTTTCATTCAACTGTACTTCAGGCCAAATTTTCACGAATATACTGCAATGCGTCTTCCACATGGCCTTTCACACTGACCTTACGATATTCCTTTTGCACTTTGCCTTCTTTATCAATAATAAATGTGGAACGTTCGATGCCGTAGTATTCTTTGCCAAAGTTTTTCTTCAACTTCCAGACGCCATATTCCTCCGCTACCTCATGGTCTTCATCAGCCAATAGCATAAAAGGCAAATCATGCTTGTCAATAAATGTTTGGTGGCGATTTGCTGGGTCCGGGCTGACACCAAGGATTACGGCATTTACATCTTGAAAACTTTCATGATGATCGCGGAAATCACATGCTTCCGTCGTACATCCTGGCGTCATATCTTTCGGATAAAAGTAAAGAACAACATTTTTTCCTTTGAAATCGCTTAAAGAAACTGTTTCGCCATCTTGATTTTGCAGCTTGAAGTCTGGTGCTTGTTTTCCTATTTCGACACTCATTTTTTTCCTCCATTCTTTTTACTGTTACTTTCACTATATCATAAGAAGCTTACAAGTTCCCGTATTCGCTCTAGTCTGCTTTCTAGCTAATCGTCATGGTCACGTGTCTGCCCATATTGATTGGTTTGGACAACCCGCAATACAAAGGCTGCTGGTAGCACATAGCCGACTAGAGCCTCAATCAAGGCAATCAAACGGCCAATCCCTACTGGTATAATGTCGCCATAGCCGATGGTCAAGAGCGTCACCCCGCTAAAATAAAGGGAATGAACGAGCGAACCGAATACATTCACCGGGTTCAGCTTGCCACCTTCTACCAGAACAATTCCCTGAAAAGATAAAATAAAGTAAATCATGCCGAAACCAATGATGAAAATGCTATACATCACAAGCAAAGTGTAAAAGATTTCAATAGAAAATCGCCCCGAAAACCGTTGCGCATTTTTTGGGGAACTGACAAAGGTAATCATGCTCACCACCAATATAAAACAGACCAGAACGAGAAAGAACCAGCCAATAATCCGCATGCTTTTACTCCTTTATATGAAATCAATACCTGTCCATCCTATTACAAATATATGTATGTGGGATGGCCTGTCATTCCATTGAAATTTTTCACTTCCAGCGCCATACAAAAAAGCACCCTGCCAAATACGGTTGGGTGCTCTTAATTGTGATTTAACGGCCTGCTGCTACATGTTCCCCAGTATCCAGGTTTTGTACTTGATATAAATCATAGTAGACGCCTTTTTTCGCCATTAGCTCATCATGCGAGCCAATTTCTGCAATCTGTCCATTTTCAATGACAACAATTCGGTCCGCGTGCGTAATAGTTGCCAATCTGTGTGCTACGATGAATGTTGTCCTGTCATTGGCAAGTTTTTCCACCGCTTCTTGGATCATATGCTCACTTTCCAGGTCAAGTGCAGAGGTTGCCTCATCAAAAATGAGGATTGGCGGATTTTTTAAAAATACACGTGCAATCGCAATACGCTGTTTCTGTCCGCCGGATAATTTGACACCTCGTTCGCCAACCAAGGTATTGTAGCCCTGCGGCAGATTCATGATAAATTCATGTGCATTGGCAGCTTTGGCTGCGGCAATAACTTCTGAATCCGTTGCATATGGATTACCCATGCGGATATTGGTAGCAACCGATTCACTGAATAACGTGTTATCTTGCAATACCATGCCAATTTTGTCACGCAGGGAGCGAACTTTCACATCACGAATGTCCGTCCCATCAATTTTGATTGATCCGCCCGTAACATCGTAAAAACGGGGAATCAAACTGATAAGCGTCGATTTTCCCCCGCCGCTCATACCTACGAAGGCGATGGTTTCTCCGGCGGCCACGTCAAGATTGACGTTGTGCAGTACTTCTTCCTCTTCTTGTTCATAATAAAAATCAACATTTGAAAAAGTAATCAATCCTTCAATGTCTTTCAGCTCGGTGGCATCCGGTTTATCCACGATATCATATTTTTCGTTCATCAACTCAAACACCCTGTCAATCGAAGCGATCGCCTGCGTTAAAATCGTCGATGAGTTGACCAATCGGCGCAGCGGGCTGTATACCCGGTCCATATAGCCAACAAATGCTACCATCGTACCTAATGACAGGTTGCCTTGGATAACTTCATAGCCTGCATATGCAATCACCAAAAGCGGAGCCAGATCCGTAATCGTATTGGTTACAGCAAATGTTTTGGCATTCCATTTGGTTTGATTCATCGATTTATCCCAGAAATTATCATTGCGCATGCCAAATTGTTCCTGTTCATAATCCTCCAGTGCAAAGCTACGTGTTACCGGAATGCCTTGCACACGTTCGTGCAAATGGCCTTGCACTTCTGCCAAGGCTTGTGAGCGTTCACGCGTATATCGTCGCAACTTGGCAAAAAAGTATTTGATCGAAAAACCAAACACTGGGAATAAAATAATCGAAACAATCGTTAACCTGACATCCATCGACAGCATGATACTAATTGCTATTAGAATGGTCACCAAATCCAGCCAAATATTCATCAGACCAGTCATGACAAAGTTCTTCGTTTGTTCGACATCATTTATTACCCGGGAAATAATTTCACCGGTTTTTGTTTTGGAATAGTACCTTAGACTCAACCGCTGAATATGGTCAAAGAGTCTGTCACGAATATCGTATAAAACCCTGTTACCTACCCATTGCGCCAAATACTGGCGAATATACTCGATTGGCGGGCGGACAACAAGAAAAACCACAAAAGCCCCACCCATCAGCCAAAGCAGCTTGCTGACTTTTTCCGTGGAACTTAGCGTATCGGCTGTAATAATATTATCGACAACGTATTTCAAAATAAGTGGCAGTAAAAGCGGAATACCAAATTTAATAATACCGATGATCACTGTCCAAAAAATTTTCCCTTTATACGGTTTTACAAACTGCAAGTACTGCTTCACACTCTTCATCGTTATCACTGCATCCTTAGCATTATTTCTTCATTTTATTTTGCCCAAGGTCTTTTCTGGTCATTAGAAAAGCCTTGCTACAATTGTAACAAGGATTTCATTACCAGCGATAGGTTAAAAACCGTTCATACCAATGATCGATAAACCCTGGGGCGAATGGTCCCTTTCTTTGCCTTACCCAGCTTTTTAATTGTTCGATTTGACCGTACAATATCTTATCTAGCTTTTTCGGATAATGCATCCATTTTTTATGTTGTTCGTACTCATCCTCATCAAGCAAACTGAATGTCATATCCGGATATATTTTCAAATCCAGGTCATAATCGATATATTTCAACACATTTTCTTCCATTAAAAAAGGCGAACTAATATTACAGTAAAAATATATACCATCATTGCGCAGCATACCGATTACATTGAACCACTGTTGTGCATGAAAATAACAAATAGCCGGTTCCCTTGTTATCCATGTTCTACCGTCGCTCTCTGTTACAAGCGTTTTATCATTCGCTCCGATAACGGTTGTCTCTGTCCGCTTCAATATGGTCGTGCTTTTCCATACGCGATGAAGTGTTCCATTATGCTTGTATGCTTGAATGATCATGTTGGATTCAGCGTCAGGAGCAACCATTCAATCTTCCTTTCCTTTACACAAACCAAACCATTGTGCTTTTTCCTTCCATATATTATATGGTACAGCACCGCCAAACAAACTTACTATTGTTTTGATAATGCATCCATTATATCCATAATGCATTAAAATATAAAGCAATTTGCCGATGTCGAAGTGGTGCTGTCAGCGAAAAAATAATAACAGCGCATTGACCAAAGGCGCAAGCGTCCTTACAGGCTAAAGGCGTGATGTCCTAGGCCGCGAATACTTGCCCCATCCAAAACCCTGGGACTGCGATTACTCGTCCCACCAAAAAACCATTTGGGGCTGCGGTTACTCGCCCCATCAAAAAGCCCTGGGACTGCGGTTACTCGTCCCATCCAAAACCATTTGCTAGTTGCAGGGTGCTGGAGCCGGACGTGGATATCATAGCAAATGATATTCAAACAGCCCAATCTTGTACTTTCTTTACCTATGAAAAAACATTAAAAGAGCCTCCTTTGAAAAAGGAAGCTCTTTTTGTCCATCAATGGGGAATTGCTTATTTTTTGTTTTGTTGAGATTTTTGGTTCTTCTTGCGGACTTCCTGTGCATCTGTTTCAGAAGCAAATTCAGTGCCATAGTTGCCGCTTTGAGCAGCTTGGTTTTGTTGTCTTACTTTTTGTACGTTTGTACCTGCGTTTGTTTGTTTAGGGTTTTTAGCCATCCTTATCACCTCCGCGTTAATAATTTGTCCAGTTTAATCGTTGTTATGCTTATTTTTTTTAAATAATTTGCAGAGAATATATAAGGAAAATTGACCTACATTCGCCTAAGTTTTAAAAATTTGTGATGTAGGTCGCCCCCGTTTCTGCATGGCGGTAATATGATGAATTTTATAACTCATTTAAATAATCTAACCAAGTTATCTATTCAATCAACCTAATCTCCTCAAGGCGGACTTATGGATTTCACCCTGCGAAAGTTGCGTATTTAATGCAGGTATTTCATCATTTTTTGATGGGAGACCGGAAAGGGATATTGGCTTAGTTCATGGATGTTTACGGACTTTAATTTTGATTTTTTTGGTGCATACAGCACGTCCGCTTCGTAAATTTCCAGTTCCCAGATTAAATGGGTAAAGACATGTTTCAGTTTACCGGCATGTTTACCGATTTGGATGGCCCAGCCATATTTGGCTTCAAACCATTCTTCGGCTTCGTGGACTGTCTTCCCCTTTGATGGAATCATCGGAAATTGCCAAAGATTTGCCAGCAGTCCTTGTTCTTTGCGTTTTTCTATGATGATTTTTTCCTTGCCTTGCTTTAAAAGCAAGGCAATGTATGCGACTTTCTTTGGCTTCTTTGCTTTTGATTTAATGGGAAGATTCTCCTGGTCCCCTTTTAAGAAGGCGCGGCAATATTCCTGTACCGGACAAAATAAGCAAAGCGGTGATTTTGGTGTGCATACCATCGCCCCAAGTTCCATTAAGCCTTGATTGAAAGAGGATGGGTCCTCTTTGGAAATCATTTTGGTGACAATCGGTTCAAATTGCTTTTTTACCTTTGCCTCGGCAATATTGTCCGTTATATGTAAAACCCTTGACAGTACACGCATCACATTGCCATCAACCGCGGGTTCGGGCTGTTGAAAAGCAATAGACAGTATTGCACCTTTTGTGTACGGTCCTATTCCTTTTAATTTGCCTAAAGCTTCCTTATTATCGGGAATTTTTCCATCATATTCCGAAACGACTTCCCGGACAGCTGATTGCAAGTTTCGGGCACGGGAATAATAACCAAGACCCTCCCATGCTTTTAATACATCTTGTTCGTCAGCCGATGCAAGGCGATAAACATCAGGAAATTTTTCCATAAAGCGTTGGAAATACGGAATAACGGTGTCGACCTTGGTTTGCTGCAGCATTATTTCGGAAACCCATACGCGATATGGATCCTGATTCTCGCGCCATGGCAAATTTCGTTTGTTTGCTTGATACCAAGCAATTAAATTTTCTTGAAAACCTTGTATGTTAAAATGATTCAACAAGTCATCTTTCATAAAATACACTTCCTTATGTTACAATAGTAGGTATAGGAGTGTTGGGAATTTTACACTTCCATACAATCTACACTCACATCCGAGGAGGCAACACAATTATGGACACAGGAACCCATATTGTCATGGGGGTTGCACTAGGAGGACTGGCAACACTTGATCCAGCCGTGCAAAGCGACCCGCTCCTGTTCAATTGCGTATTGGCCGGAACCCTGATTGGTTCAAATGCACCTGATTTTGACACGGTTCTGAAGCTAAAAAATAACGCAACGTATATTCGAAACCATCGTGGCATCACCCATTCCGTTCCGGCAGTTCTGTTTTGGGGCATTGCCGTTGCATCAGTTATTCATGCACTGGTACCGGAAGTCTCTTTTCTGCATTTATGGGCATGGACATTTCTAGCCGTTATCTTGCACGTGCTAGTGGATATATTCAACGCATATGGCACACAAGCCTATCGACCATTTTCTAACCGATGGGTCGCATATGGCTTTATCAACACATTCGATCCATATATATTCGGATTGCATATTGTCGGCATTATTGCCTGGATTATTGGCGCAAATCCTGGCTACACTTGGCTGGCAATCTATGGGGTCATTTTCCTTTATTATATCAAGCGCTATGTAGACAAACGCGAGATCGTCAAAAAGATAAAGGATTATTTCCCAAATACAATCCAAATTGCAACTTCGCCCACTATGAAACAAAATAATTGGCGTGTAGCCGTTACGACGACAGATAAATTTTATGTAGGTACTGTCAGCAATGGCCACATTGAAATTATTGACGAATTCAATAAAGTGCCATTGCCGAAAACCGAGATCATGGATTTGGTCAGTTCTGACAGTAATATCTCAGCCTTTTTATCCTTTTCACCAGTGTATCGCTGGGAAATCAACGAATACGATGATTATACGGAAATTCGTTTTATCGATCTGCGCTACCGTTCCAAAGGTTACTACCCCTTTGTTGCAGTTGTGCAGGTGGATAAGAACAAGCATATTATGAATTCGTACACTGGCTGGATTTATTCGGAACGTAAGCTAAAACGCAAATTGTTCGTAGGAGATAATCCAATCTAGAATAAGAACCTATTGAAAGGACAAAGGTATAAGCGCCCTTACAGGCTAAAAGCGCGACGTGCTAGGATTGCGGTTACTCGCCCCATCAAATCCATTTGCTAGTTGCTGGGCGCTGGAGCCGGACGTGGCTGTCGCTGAAAGTATTAATACAGCCTTAAATTTAAGCCTTCTTATAAACAAAAACATGCTAAAACTTTTGAAAGCAGCGGATTGCTTCCCGCTGCTTTTTTTATAGGTAAAAAATGGAGACGGTGTTCATGTCACTTCCTATTACAGCCATGTCCGGCTCCAGCGCTTTGTCCGCTCATCTTGGTTCGTACTTATGCATTTTCGTTTTCCAAAAGCGAAATCGGTATCGCCTCAGTCTCTTCGTAAACTTCGCCAAGTAAATTTACACGGTTTCCCCAGGCAAACACACCTTTTAAGCGCTCCACTTTGAAACGGTGGCCAATATCATTGCGCAAGCTGTATATTTGTCCTGCCTTGAAATCATCGGGATTTAATGTATATGCTAAAGCAACCTGCATTTTTCGTTCATAAATGGCCGCTTCACTTACGTTTCCCAGCTGTTCTGCCTTTTGCAGTTTCTCTTTTAGTTTTCCCACTTCCTGGCGCAGCTGTTCAACGGAATAATCACTATAGCGGTAATTCATATTCCTGACTCCCTTCCTGACTCTATATCATTTTACAATTAATTTGTTATGATAGACAACACATACAACCATTTCCCTTTCGTTTAGGGGAATTCAGTGGCAACAGTTGTAATTACAAGTGCTGGCAGAGGCGACATTTTTATCGATCGCCCATTTAGAACAAACAGACATTTGTTGTTTGTCTGATTTCACCTGTTGTTAGTTAATAAAATAGACTATTCCTTTTCCCGTCTTTCTTCCAAAAACTGATCAATCGCTGTAAAGTCAAATCCTTTTCGGTACAGTCCTTCTTTCACTTTTCGATGCAATTCATAGCCATCATACTTTCTCGCATACTTTTGCAGCAGCTTATCACCTTGCATGCAGAGTGCTTCCCACTCGTCGTTGTCGTTTTTATTGTTTTTGCAATTTACGACGACATCGTTGACGACTTCAGCGGTAAAACCTTTCTGCATCAGATGAGCCTGAAGCTGTTGCAATTGTTTATTGAAAGAATGTTTCGTTGAACGCTGCAACCTTTTTTCAGCAAGCTTTGCGGCCTTTTCAAATTGCTGCTCGTATGTATATGCATTTGTTGCAGCTAATGCCGTTTCAGCAGCAACACCTTTTTTTTGCAGTTCCTGCCTAATAATCAACGGGCCTTTCGTGGAAAATTCCATACGGTCATGGACAAATGCATTGGCAAATTCCCTGTCGTCAATCAATTTTTCATTTTGAAGCCTATCGATAACCGCATCAATTTGTTGCGGTTCTACTTCTTTTTCACGCAAGTAATTTTGAATTTCCTTTTTTGTCCGCATCCGGTAGCTCAAAAAATTCACTGCCATGCTATAGGCCTTTTGAATATTATCCTGCTTTTGCAACTCGGCAATAGCTTCATCAGATAGTTCCAACCCTTTGCGCAGATTGTATTTAACCAATATATCCTCATCAACGCTAAATGCATATTTTTCATTTAAAAAAATGTTAAAACGACGCGTATTCTTTTTTTGTATCGTGATTCGGCTGATTTTCTGCATTTTTTTGCCTCCTTTGTTTACTATACCATTTTGGGAATCAATATCGCTTCCATCAATCCCCTAAATACGCTCGTAGCAATCTGTCAATGATATGAAAATAAAGACAAAAATCATTATAATAATGAACAAAGATATCTGGCATTGGAGGATGACAATGAACTATTTAATTTCTGGAGGAACCGGTTTTGTCGGCAGCAATCTTGCCAAACGCTTCCGACAAAACGGTCATCATACGTTCATTTTAACGAGAAATCCCGGACAATATCAAAATACGAAAGACAGCACCTATCTTCATGTGGATGAATTAACAACCGATCTCCCCACAATGGAAGGCATTATCAATTTGGCCGGTGAATCGCTTTTTGGCTATTGGACAACCGAAAAAAAGGAAAAAATTATCAACAGCCGCATACAGATGACAGAAAAGCTCGTCCGGTTTATACATGAATCCCACGTTAAACCAAAAACATTTATTAGTGCCTCGGCAGTTGGTTATTATGGAATATCGGGGGATCTTATTTTTACGGAAGACACCGAAACACCGGGGAATGATTTTTTGGCGACTGTTGCAAAAAAATGGGAAACTGCTGCACGCAAAGCAGAAGGCGATGGTGTCCGTACCGTACTTAGTCGATTCGGAGTCATTCTGGGAAAGCAGGGTGCATTGCCCATGATGGCTTTGCCTTTTCGCCTCTTTTGCGGCGGAACAATAGGAAACGGGGAACAATGGATGTCATGGGTTCATATTGATGACGTTGTGGAAATGATCATGTATTGTCTGCATCATCCGAGCATTCAAGGCCCTGTCAACCTAACAGCACCCACCCCGCTGCAACATAAAGACTTCATGAATGTACTTGCAAACGTTTTGCATCGGCCGTATTGGACAAAGATTCCAGCACCATTATTCAGATTGGGTGCCGGTGAAATGGCACAACTTGTTGCGGATGGCCAGTTCGTACTTCCAAAAAAATTAACGGATCACGGCTACCAATTTCAACATTGGGAGTTAAGGGATGCGCTTAAGCAAATTTATCGGACAAAATAAGAACAAAGGCGTAAGCACCCTTACAGGCTAAGAGCGCGACGTCCTGGGACTGCGATTACTCGTCCCACCGAAGAGCTTTTGTCGCAACGCCTGTACTAGCACGTCCTGTGCGTCGTAGCAACGTACAAACTGGAGCACTTTGGGGCTGCGATTACTCGGCCCACCGAAAACCATTTGGGACTGCGATTACTCGTCCCATCAAAACATCTGCTAGTTGCTGGGCGCTAGAGCCGGACGTGTCTGTCAATAACAAATGACATTAATACAGCCCAATTTACTACTTTCTTTACCTATGAAAAATGCTAACCCATCTCAGGTAAATAATTGTCGTTTTTTATCACCAATTTATCTTAAAAAAAGATTCCCTTTCAGAAAAAATCAGTGTAAAATAAAACTACCAAAAATGAAGGTGATACACAACAATACGGTTGAACACATAAATACATAGGGAAGGCAAATGGTGCGCCACCAGTTAACTGGTTCTAGTGGGTTCGATTCCCACCCCGAATTTTTGTTTCAAGTTAAATAAAAATTCGCGGTGGGTAGTTTCCAACTAGGTTCCCTTGTGGATGCATATACCCGCCTGCGTCAAGGAGGGTATTTTTCATGTTGAAAAAACGTGAGCTTCACGAGGTGCCAGTACTGTTTGAATTGATGTCCCACCCGGATGTTTTCCCATATGTCCGCCATAAGGCGTACACAACCGATGAATTTTATTTTTTAACCAAACAAACGATTGAGGCCGAAGAACGTGGCGAATTAATATCACGGACGATATTGGATGAATGCCAGCAGCCAATCGGCACAATCAATTTATTTGATATCGAAAACAACAGTGGATTTCTTGCCACCTGGATTGGCCAGCCCTTCTTCGGCAAAGGTTATAATCGAATGGCCAAAGATGCATTTTTTACGGAATTGTTCTTTCAGCACGATGTGGAAACAATTTTTATGAAAGTGCGCAAGAGCAACATCCGCTCACGAAAAGCAGTGTTGAAACTGCCTTTTGTTACACTTGGAAATGAAATTTTCCAGAATGAATATGAAAAAATAAATGCAAAGGAAAATGTCTATGATTTATTCGCCATTTCCAAGGAACATTATATGTCTTATTTGCAATTTGCCGGCGATTCTGTTGTGTCTGAAGATGCGATGTAGTATCTAGGATATTTTGGGACATTTTTGCCGATGCTATTACAACCCAGGCGTGCAAGAATAGTAAACGCCAAGCATCTTCTGCTTAAGCTGAAACCATATGCAAAAGGAGGCGTGTCCCATGAAAGACAAACCGCATACAATTGATATGTCGTTGAACAAAACACAGCAAGTTTTATACCAAAAAGAATTCAAGCGAGCCGACAAAGTTTACAAAGAAAAATTCAAGAAACCGATAAGATTTGGGGCTGATGATTATCGTCATTAGCCTCCATTCATTTTCTAGGAGGACAACGAACCCTCTTCCTTTTCATTTTGCTTTTCAAGCAATGCTCGTTTGATCAATATATTCCATGCTGCCTGATGTGCCATTTCCTTGTTATCTCCAAAGCCATAGCCGGTACAAAGTCCGGAGCATTCGAATAATAATGCAGTTTGATAGAGCTCATTTCGCTTAAGATTCCAAATAAATGCACTAACGCTATGACCATCTTCCACCACAATTTCATAATCTTTTCCGTGAAAACAGTAACGCAACATTTTTGATTTTGTCAGCGAAGTTATATCAGTATGATAAAGTACGAGACACCCAACCATAAAAAATCCTCCTTGTTCTAATTTAGTTCATTTTACTATTTGTTCTGAATCGGAACAATGAAAAGACACTCAATTTTTGTTGAAAAATGATAGCATGTAAAAGAACGTATTAACAAATTCAAGTCTGAATGGAAAAGCGGGATTTGCATGAGCTCGGATAATATTTCGTATTACATCAAGTTTTTTAGAGAGCGACGGGGCTGGTCCCAACAAGAGCTGGCGGATCAGCTGCATATTTCACGTGCCGTTGTTTCGAAATGGGAAACAGGCACAGTAAAGCCTGGTATTGTTGCACTCGAAAAGCTTAGTAATTTATTTGGTGTCCCCATAGATCATATTCTTGGCAGGCACTATCTTCGTGATGTTTTATTAGAGGATTACAAACAAATATATAGTACGGACGGCAGGGATTTTGATCAAGAAGCCGCCTTGCTGCTTGACTATTTAATGGCGCATCCCAGTGAGAAAGAATTGCTCCGCAGATATCTGCACCTCCCAGGAAATAAACAGGAAATTGTATTTGAAACGATGAAAAAATTGATCGAACAACTGGAAAAGAATTGAGTACCGGCAGTCTTTTTGTGGCTGCCTTTTAACATCATTATCCATTACCCGTATGCTTGTTCCCATTATACGAGATTCTACCCTTAAAAACAACACTTGTTCTATATCTTTTTTTCAAAATAATCCTACTTTCATAAATATTTGGATCTATTTTCCTTTTTATCGCCATATTTGCCCGGGGTTTTAAGCCAAGTTTGTTTGTAAATTACTTAACTTCTGCACGGGGTTTAAACAGCTAATCGGAATTTACCTTAAAAAAGAGTTTTCACTAAATCCATCTTTTGTAAGAGATACAAAGTTAACTTGAACAAATTGTCCCCATCATCCCAACCTTCTCAAGGCGCACTTATCAATTTTACCCTGCGAAAGTTGAAAAGTATACGCATAACAACAACCGTAGAATTATTTTCGGTTTTTTTGTTTCAAAACTACTGGAAGTTTTTTATTGTAATTATTTGCATAATGGAAAATATTATGACCATTGGCTAAAATTTTGTAAATCGACTGATAGCCGCAAAAGTTGTATAAACGAAAAAGGTTTCGTTTTTCAAAGTATAAAGTCAAGGATGGAGTCCCTCAACCTACAGAGCTACTGCCGAATGAATTCGTTCACCCAAAAACTTAAGTTTCTAAAAACATATTTGACACATTCCTCACAACTGTTATATATTATATATAACAGATAAAACAAAGGATGTGAATGTATGTGTTTCTTACAATTGATTTGGAATCTGCAAAGCCGATATACACACAAATAAAACAGCAAATCATCGCGGGAATCGCCAGGAAGGAACTTGTTCCGGGTGAGGCACTGCCTTCCGTTCGTTCACTGGCAGCCGACCTAGGTATTAACTTGCACACTGTCAACAAGGCATATCAGCAATTGAAGCAGGAAGGGTTTATATTGATTCACCGGCAAAAAGGAGTCGTTGTCCATCCGCAAGGGGTTGTTCAAGCTGACGATATATATTTCCAAAAGTTGCAAGATGCGCTGGAACCAATGATTGCTGAATCGATTTGCCACGGTGTAACAAAGGATGAATTTTTGACACAATGCAAAAATATATTTTCATCATTTGAAAAAAGGAGTGATACGTGATGAATGATGCAAATTTGCTTATTTTCCTAGCTGTGCTCCTTCCCCTGTTTGCCTCTGTTATGTTTATCCCATACTGGACACGCAGGACGGAGAGTTTCGGTGTTTCTATTCCGGAAGATGTTTATCGCCGTGAAGACCTACGAATGATGCGCAAAAATTATTTGCTAATTACCGGCGTATTGGCATTGTTGACATTGCTTGTACTATGGATTTCGTTCTCCCACTTTTCCGGCAATGAAACGGCTATTGGCATTGTATTTGGCTGCTTGATCGCTGCTTACATGGTGATTACCTTTTTCGTTTATTTGCATTTCCATCAGCGGATGAAAAAAATCAAAGCAAATGAGCCCGAATGGTCCAAAAAAGCGCAGTTAATTTCGATCAGTACCACTTTTCATGTAGAAAAACGCGTTTACTCCCATTTATGGTTTGCTATCGGATTTATCATTGCCATTGCGATGGTTATTTTAAGTCTCGTGAAATATGAGCAAATCCCGGATAAATTTCCAATTCACTACAACCTTCGCGGTGAACCGGATGGCTGGTCCGATAAGTCCCTTCGCAGTGTATTGTCAATGCCGATCATGCAAGTTTATTTAAGCGCATTATTTTTGTTTATCAATGTGATTATTTCCAAATCAAAACAGCAAATCAGTGCTGCCGATTCGGAACAATCACTAAGGCAAAATATTATTTTCCGCAGAAGATGGTCGTTGTTTACCATTATTATGGGTAATGGATTAGTTGCCTCGATGTCTCTGGTACAGCTGTCCATGTTATACAATATGAGCGCGAAATTGCCAGGAATCGTTATTACCGGGTTTGCGATAGCCAGTGTCCTTGGCGCCATTGTGTTGTCCATCACGACTGGTCAAGGCGGGAGCAGGGTTACGGTAAAAAGTGCAAAAAGCGGCGATCCGCAAAAAATCGATCGTGACGATGATCGTTACTGGAAACTCGGCATGTTTTATTTCAATCGGAATGACCCCGCCATTTTTCTTGAAAAACGATTTGGCGTTGGCTGGACTAACAACTGGGCTCACCCGCTTTCTTGGATTTTCATCATTGTTATCATCGGGCTTGCATTTTTGCTGCCAAGCCTGCTATCAAATTAAGTTTTAATCCAATTCAGCATAGCCTTCCCAAAGGAAAATCCGGATGCATTTTTCAGCATCCGGATTTTCTTATCGATATCACATGCTCTTCAATCACAATCAACTCACTTTTTCACTAATCCCGTCAGTAGGACTTTTTTGCGGAAAAATATAATAGTCATCGCCCGCTGTTTGAATAATGATATTGCCAAACACAGCTGTTGAATAAATTTCCGTTCGTATTTTGTTCAGATTTTGGATGACCCGATTAACCGGGTGTCCGTAGTTATTCGTCTTACTGTACGTAATAATTGCAACCTGAGGATGAACGGCTTGCAAGAGGGACATGGAACTGCTTGTATTTGAACCATGATGCGGCACTTTTAAAATTTCCGAACGGACATGGTATTTTTCAACAATTCTTTTTTCCTGCTCTTGGTCCACATCACTCATTAATAAAAAATCAAGGCGCTTGTAACTCACTTTTAAGGCAATGGAGGATTGATTATTGTTTTTTGGCTTTTTATACGCATTTAAAACATGAATTTGCAGCGCAGGGTCGATAGCAATTTTTTCATTTTCTTTGGCAACCTTAATAGGAATACTCTGCTTGCTGATTTCGTCCATATATTTTAAATAAGTTTTCGTGTTATACAGTTTTCCCGAATCCAGTATTTTTTTCGTTTTTATTTTTTTCATGGCATATATCAATCCACCGATGTGATCATAATCGGGATGGGTTGAAATCATTAAATCGATTTGATCCACTTTTTGCTTTCTTAAATAGCTAACCACTTTTTTACCCGCTTGCGGCGGTCCACCATCAATAAGTATGTTTTTCTCATTGGGTGTTTGAATAAGCATACTGTCTCCTTGGCCCACATTAATGAAGTGCATTTTCATATGTTGAAGCGTTTTCCCAGATGCACTTGACCCCATTGGGGCAGTGGCCATGAACACCATGATGCCGAGTATGAAAAGAAATTGGCGAATTCGCACGGCAAAACACCTCTTATAAAAAATTCTTGGATATTGCAGTCTGTAACTTCTGTCCGACAATTTATCACCTTTTGCACATGAAAAGCACATCAGTTAGTTTTTCCGCTTTTACAGTATTTATCAGACTGGCGAAAAGTCGAGTCACACCAAATTATGGAACAAAGATGCAAGCTCCCTTACAGGCTAAAAGCGCGACGTTCTGAGACTGCGATTACTCGCCATAACGCCGCCTGTACTAGCACGTCCTGTACGTCGTAGCCAGGTACAAACTGGAGCACTTTGGCCTGCGGTTACTTGCCCACCGAAGAGCCCTGGGGCTGCGAGTACTCGCCCCGCCGAAAACCATATGGAACTGCGGTTACTCGTCCCATCAAAAAGCTCTGGGGCTGCGAGTACTCGCCCCACAGAATAATTTGCTAGTTGCTGGGCAATCGAGACGGATGCTGGCCCGTCAGTGACCGATTGCTACTGCTTCACCGGCTAAAGGGCACTGAGAAAGCTTATCATTGACCAACTACATCTAAATCGCTGGCTAAAGGGCACTGAGAAAGCCTATCAGTGACCAATCACATCTAAATCGCCGGCTAAAGGGCACTGAGAAAGCCTATCAGTGACCAATTTCGCTGCAAATAACATTAACACAGCCCAAAATTTCATTTTAAACAAAAAAAGACCACTGCCGAATGCAGTGGCTTCATTCATGTTTATTATGCTTTTTCTACAACCAATTCTTTGCCTTTCATGTCGACGTTGACGGATGCAATTGGTTCATCGGATTCCAGAATCAGGTCTGTCAGTGGATCCTCAATCTTGTCTTGGATCACACGACGTAATGGGCGTGCACCGAAGCGTTTATCATATCCGATATGGGCCAGATGATGTTTGGCAGCATCTGAAATAGTGATATGCATATTGCTGTCCGATACTCTGCTTTGCAAGTCGTCCAAGAGCAAGTCGACAATATGAACCAAATCGTCTTCGCCTAATTCATTGAATTCGATGATGGAATCAAAACGGTTCAGGAATTCCGGTTTGAAATAATCACTCAAGTTTTCCAATGTTGCAATGGATTCGTGACTCGAAGTGTTAAATCCAACGTTAATTTGTTTTACACCAGTTCCAGCGTTGCTTGTCATGATAATAACTGTGTCCTTGAAGCTGACTTTACGGCCATGCGAGTCTGTCAAATGACCATCTTCCATGATTTGCAGGAACATGTTTTGCACATCTGGATGTGCCTTTTCAATTTCATCCAGCAAAATGATGGAATATGGATTGCGACGTACACGCTCGGTTAATTGGCCGGCTTCTTCATGACCAACATATCCCGGAGGTGAACCGATGATTTTAGACACCGAGTGTTTCTCCATATACTCACTCATGTCAAGTCTAATCAAAGCATCTCTCGAACCGAAAAGTTCTTCCGCCAATACTCTCGTTAACTCTGTTTTACCTACACCGGTTGGACCAACAAACAGGAATGAACCAATTGGACGGTATTTCGATTTCAGTCCTGCTCGGCTGCGTCGAATAGCTTTGGCTACTTTGTCAACGGCCTTGTCCTGTCCGATAACCTTTTTCTTCAGATTATCTGAAAGGTTTCTCATTTGGGCTTGTTCGTCAGCCTGCAGTTTCGTAACAGGGATACCTGTTTTTTCTTCTACGATCAATTCTACATCGGAAATATCTACATCAATAACTTGTTCCTGGCCTTGTGCCTTATCCAGTTGTTTTTGCAATTGGATTTCTTGATATCTTAAGTTTGCTGCTTTTTCATAATCCTCTTGTTCTGCAGCTTCTTCTTTTTCCTTCGTTACTTGTTTCAGACGATCTTCAATCAAATGGGTGTCTTTTTCCGCATTTTTCAAGTTCAAGCGTGATCCGACTTCATCCATCAAATCGATTGCTTTATCAGGCAGGAACCTGTCCTGAATATAACGTTGTGATAGGGATACAAATGCCCGAATGACATCGTCCGAATAACGTACTTCATGGAATTTTTCGTAACGATCTTTCAAACCTTGCAAAATTTTAACTGTTTGTTCTGCTGTTGGTTCTTTGACCGTAATTGGCTGCAAGCGGCGTTCCAATGCAGCATCTTTTTCAATTTGACGATATTCTTTCAGGGTAGTTGCACCAATCAACTGCAATTCACCACGTGCAAGTGCCGGTTTCAAGATGTTGCCAGCGTCCATTTGCGAACCCTCTGCAGTACCTGCACCAACAAGCAAATGAATTTCGTCAACGAATAGAATTACATCTTTACGTTGTTGCAATTCCTGAATCAATTGTTTCATTCTTTCTTCAAATTGACCACGGATACCTGTGTTGGCAACCAATGAAGCGACATCAAGCAGATAGACTTCTTTGTTTGCCAATTTGGCAGGAACATTGCCTTCCACAATTTTCAGTGCCAAACCTTCTGCAATTGCTGTTTTACCTACGCCAGGTTCGCCGATCAGCACTGGATTGTTTTTATTTCTTCTATTCAATGTTTCAATAACAAGTTTAATTTCTTTCTCACGACCAATGACTGGATCAATCAAACCTGACCGTGCAGCATTGGTTAAGTTTTTGCCTAATTTATCAAGCAAACCATTGCCTTTAGTCGTTCTTTGCTGGGTTCTTGTACCAGCTTGTGCTGCACCACCATTTCCGCCTGTTTGAAAGAAATTGCTTGCAAATATATCTTCATTATTTCCATTAAAGAAAGGATTTGAGAAAAATCCATTATTGGCATTCAACATATTGTTCTGTATTTCATTGAAACATGAATTGCATAGGTGCATTTGCATTTTCTGACCGTTATAAGACATTGCCATATTCACGTCAGCTTCATTTACACCACATTTTTGACATTTCATATTTCATTCCTCCTTGAACTGTTAATACAATCGAAATAGCGAAGGTTAGATTTGACTTTGACTATCTTTGACCTTGTATTTACATTATATATTGACCTTCTTTGACTTTCAAGTATTTAGATTGATTTTGTCTTTACTTATTAAAGTTGTTGTTGAAATCAAGGTTTTGACTTTGACTATCTTTGACCTTTAGCTTTATTATAACACCCTCATTTTAAATTGCAAGGGATAAATTAAAATTTTTATTGTAGCTGCAACGCTTGATTGCCGGGATGCAACGGCATTTTGATCACTTACATTAATATATATTCCCATGTTTGATATAGGTCAAACATTGCTTTAGAACAAAGGCTCAAGCGCCCTTACAGGCTAAAAGCGCGACGTCCTGGAGCTGCGATTACTCGCCCCACCGAAAACCATTTGGGACTGCGATTACTTGTCCCATCAAAAAGCTCTGCTAGTTGCTGGGCGCTGGAGCCAGACGTGGCTGTCATAGCAAATGACATTAATTCAGCCTATTTTTATACATTCTTTACCTAATAATAAGGCGGATTCCGCCGCTCGCAAAATCCACCTTATTTAAACTTTATTCGATTGTTAAATCTGTTTTATCTTT
Source organism: Tigheibacillus jepli (assembly GCF_030732005.1). GTDB lineage: Bacteria > Bacillota > Bacilli > Bacillales > Amphibacillaceae > Tigheibacillus > Tigheibacillus jepli. Next base: position 22,656 of record NZ_JAROCA010000044.1, read on the forward strand.
TCGCTTTGCCGTAATTCTACCCGTCTGATTTTTCCCGAACTCGTTTTTGGCAATTCATCGATAAATGCAATTTGTCTCGGATATTTGTAAGGCGCTGTAGTGTTTTTTACATGCTCCTGCAATTCTTGCACGAGTGCATCAGATCCTGAAACACCTGGTTGCAGCACAACGAATGCCTTTACAATATTGCCGCGGATTTCATCGGGACTGGCAACGACTGCACACTCCTGCACTTTTGGATGCTTGACCAACGCATCTTCCACTTCAAATGGGCCAATCGTATAACCCGAGCTGATAATAATATCATCGCTTCGTCCTTCAAACCAAAAATAACCGTCAGCATCTTTCCGTGCTTGGTCACCTGTAACATAGTAATCCCCTCGCTGAGAGATGGCGGTACGCTCTGGATCCTTGTAATAGCCGCTGAACAACGCCGGGCTATCCAATTTCAAGGCGATGTCGCCAACTATACCTGGAGCTACCGGATTGCCATCTTCATCAATAATCTCCACTTCATTTCCTGGTGTCGGCTTGCCCATGGATCCAGGCCTGACCTCCATGCCTTTCATAAAGCCGAGCAATAACGTATTTTCCGTTTGGCCATAGCCGTCCCGAACGGTTATATCAAAATAGTTGCGGAAGGTGTTGATGACTTCAACATTTAACGGCTCGCCTGCAGAAACTGCACTATGTAATGCAGGCAAATGGTATTGATCCAGATGGTCTGCCTTGGCCATCATCCGATACTCCGTTGGTGTACAACACAATACGTTAATCGCATTTTCTTCCATCAAGTTTAAATAAACATTGGCATCAAATTTTCCGTTGTAAACAAAACCGGTCGCTCCTGATCCCAAAACGGATAAGAACGGACTCCATATCCATTTTTGCCATCCCGGCCCGGCGGTTGCCCAAACCTTGTCATCCTCTGTTATACAAAGCCAGTTTTCAGCGGCAGTTTTTAAATGGGCAAATCCCCAGCCATGCGTATGCACAACCCCTTTTGGATCTCCTGTGGTACCGGAAGTATACGGTAAAAAGGCAATATCGTCTCTTGACGTATTGGCCATTTCCAGTTGAATGGAAGCTTCTGATTTCAGTCTATCCAAATCAAGCCATTCACTATCCGGTGCGCCACCTATCGAAAATTTCACCAGATTGGCATATTCCTTTATCCCCTTATATTGGTCGATATATGGATAGTAGCTCACCACCCCGCGAACTTCCCCATGCGCGACCCGGTATTGGAGATCTTTTGTTTTCAGCATTTCCGAGCTTGGGATAATAATGATACCTGTTTTTAAAGCTGCCAAATATACTTCATAAGCTTCAACCAGCCGCGGGATCATGACAAGAATTTTATCACCGCGTTGCAACCCATTTTCAAGCAGGACATTTCCTATTTTATTGACATTTTGCATCAATTGTTCATAGGTTACTTCTTTTTTGTTTCCCGCTTCATCTTGCCAAATTAGTGCCAGTTTGTCCTTCCTTTTTGCAAAATGTTCCACTTCCATGACGATATTGTATTTCTGTGGTGCGATCAATTCTTCCCTTTTCATCTCTCCACTCCCCGCATCAGTTTCTACCAGTATAACAAATGTTGGGAAAATTTAAAACTACCAGGAAGTGGGTCGGGTCCCTATTCCCAGTTGTTAGCTAGCCAAGATGATTCTTCGTAGATGAGAGGTGCGTTGTTTCCTTGTACAGAACAAAGGCGTAAGCGCCCTTACAGGCTAAAAGCGCGACGTCCTGGGACTGCGATTACTCGTCCCATCGAAGAGCTTTTGTCGCAACGCCTGTACTAGCACGTCCTGTGCGTCGTAGCAACGTACAAACTGGAGCGCTTTGGGGCTGCGATTACTCGCCCCACCGAAAACCATTTGCTGGGTGCTGGAGCCGGACGTGGCTATCACCCAAAAGTGATGTTCATACAGCCTGAATTTTATGCTTTCTTATAACATAAAAAAAGCATATCCTTGTGTCTGCCATACAATAGCGTTTGAAAATGGATTTCCTTATTACACAAAAAAGAATGGCGCACGATGTACACCACCCTAAAAATTCATCCGCATTTCCTGCTTCATAACTAAATCATCCAGACTTTTAAAACGATACCCCTGTTTTTTTAATTCCTTAATAATATGGGAAAGTGCTTTGGCATTATCCTCTGATACCGCATGCAAAAGTATGATTGCACCCGGATGGATTTGTGCCATAACCTGATTATAGGCATTTTTCCATCCCTTTTGCTGGTTTACATTCCAATCATTATATGCCAATGACCAGAATACATGAACATAGCCAAGTTCATTTGTCCATTTCATCGTTTCCTCGCTGAATATTCCGCGCGGGGGACGCAAATATTTCATTTCTTTTTGATCGGTGATTTTTGCGACGGCTTTTTCCAGATCCTCCAGTTCGGTTTTGATAGCTTGTTTGGAAATCACCGTAAAATCCGGGTGATGGTAGGAGTGATTGCCGACAATATGCCCCTCCTTCACCATCCTTTTCACAAGTTCCGGCTCACTTTTGACATAGTGGCCAGTGACAAAGAAAATTGCCGGTACCTTTTCTTCTTTTAATACATCCAACACTTCATCCGTATAACCTTGTTCGTAACCATTATCAAAGGTTAAATAGACCGTTTTTTCTCCAGATTCATCGACATAGTAGCCACCATACTTGTTCAGAATATCTTTGTACTTTCCAATCATTGGTGCCTGGTGATCATCATTTTTCTTATATCCCCAGCCGTAGCCGCCAGCTAGTACCTGACTTGGAATCACTTGCGTCAGAACACAAAAAGACAAAACGATTCCTATGAAAAAAGATCTGCGCTTTTTCATAACATCCCACCTGTTTTTCTTTTACTTTTCGTCATAGCCCGAAAAATTATGCACAAGCTGCCGATAAAAAGGCTACTGACTTGTTAAGACACTGGAAACAGGCTTCTACAAAAAATCGAAAAAATCTGATATGATGGAGGAAATTTTTCCGCATTTTGATGGCTGGGAAGAGCTTAAATGAAGGCGATTTGCATTGGTATTTTGGCTGCTTTATTTTTTTCCGTCACTTTCATATTGAATCGTTCCATGGAATTGGAAGGTGGAAGCTGGGTTTGGAGTGCCTCGTTGCGGTTTATCTTTATGCTGCCGATCCTGTTGATCATTGTTGGTTATAAACGCAATGTGAAGCCTGTTCTGTACCATATTAAAAAACAGCCGTTGCAATGGTTGTTATGACTATCTGCTTCGGTTTATTTTATGCGCCGCTGACGTACGCCACCATTTACGGGCCGGGATGGTTGATTGCGGCAACATTTCAAATCACAATTATTGCGGGGTCGCTGCTTGTTCCATTTTTAAATAAGCAAGTAAAGCAGCAAATCCCCATGCAGGCAGTTTTAATTTCTCTTCTTATTCTTGCGGGGATATTTATTACACAGTATGAACATGCATCGTCCGTTCCGACAATGGCCGTGATGCTTTGCGTTGTACCATTGATTGTTTCCGCTTTTTGCTATCCGCTAGGTAATCGAAAAATGATGCAAATTGTTAAGCGTGAATTGAATACGTTCCAGCGTATTCTTGGCATGACAATTGCCTCCATGCCGTTTTGGATCATACTTTCCATTTACGGCTTGGCAACAGATGGCCTTCCCAGCCAAAGCCAAATGCTGCAAACCTTTATTGTCGCGGTTTCTTCAGGAATTATAGCGACTGTGCTATTTTTCCATGCAACGGAATTGGCGCAGCATGATAACCAAAAATTGGCTGCAGTGGAGGCAACACAATCCGGGGAAGTTGTTTTTGCCTTGCTTGGCGAAATGTTATTTTTGCACGCACCCTTGCCAACTACTATTTCTTTGATCGGCATTGTTTTGGTTATTATTGGAATGATACTCCATAGCATTGTATCCGCAAGAGAAGGCAAGAAAAAAATCGCACTTCACGACCGGACACAAAACAGGAAGCGGCAGATGCTGTGATTTGGAAAAGTACCCTATTTGCAGCCTTTACCATTCTATTTGCTGATTTTCTCATTCTGTTTGCAGATTCTTCCTTTCTATTTGCAGAATTGCACCTTATATTTGATGCTTTTCCTGTTCTATTTGCAGATAAACTCATTCTATTTGCAGTTTTCCCGATTCTATTTGCAGAGCACAAGATTTCAATTGGAGTACAGCGAAGACAGTGTTTTTGTTTTTCCTATAAAACAATCGCTGCGATCCAGCCAAAAATAAATAGCGGAATGTTGTAGTGCAAAAATGTTGGAACACAAGTATCCCAAATATGATTATGCTTGCCATCCGCATTCAGTCCGGCAGTAGGACCTAAAGTACTGTCCGATGCAGGAGATCCGGCATCTCCCAATGCACCGGCTGTTCCGATCAAAGCAGCAGTTGCCAGCGTTGAAAAACCGGCAGATATGCAAATAGGGACAAATAATGCGGCAATGATCGGGATGGTACCGAACGAAGAGCCAATCCCGATTGTGACGAGCAGCCCAACCAGCAGCAAAACAAATGCAATCAATGCTTTATTGTCTCCAAGAAAACCGGACGATGCTTCCACCAATGCCTGAACTGCGCTCGTTTCCTTTAAAATATTGCCATAGCCGGATGCTACAAGCATGACGAACGCAATTGTCCCCATCATGCCGACACCTTCAGCGATGACACGATCGCCATTATGAAATGGAACAACAAAGAAAACAAACATGAGAATCAGGCCGGTTAAAGCACCAGCGATTAAATTCCCGGTTGCAAGTTGAACGGCAAGTGCACCGAGGATTGCAACCAGCGTGAAGAAGTGCTTTCGTTCAAACTTCACACTTTTTGATTCTTCTATGGCAATAACACTGGTTGCTCCGCCGACACCTTCTTTTGCAACTCGGTCTTTGCGATAGCTGATAAATACTGCAATCAACAGCCCAAGCACCATTCCGACACCTGGAATAATCGTCGCAATCACCGTTTGGTCCAACGTTACATCCGCTCCATTTTGTTTCATACCATCCATAATAATACGATGGAAAATCAGTCCGAAACCAGCAGGTATAGTAAGATATGGCGCCTTTAATCCAAAAGTCAGCGCACAAGCTACACCCCTGCGATCGACACGCATTTTATCGAACAGCTTTAATAATGGTGGGATTAAAATTGGTATAAAAGCAATATGAACAGGTACAACGTTTTGCGATAAACAGGAAATGCCTGCAATTGCCAACAGCATCATCGCTCTTTTCCCAGTGAGTACACGGATTAAAAAGTTTACCAATATCGATGTAATACCGGAATAGCTGATAGCAACCGCAAAGCCGCCGAGTAATATATAACTTAAAGCCGTTTCCGCCTGCCCCCCCATGCCATCCACCAGCATGCCAATCGAATCGACAAGGGATAATCCAGATAGTAATCCAGCAACAATTGCAGCAATAATTATTGAAATAATAACATTCACACGTACAAGACAAAGAATGGTCATGATTAACACAGATATAACAACGACCCAATCCAACATAGTGTCTCCCCCAAATATGGATTTTCGTTTGAAACTCACTTTATCACGTTAAAGTAATAACGTAAAAATGTCAATGATAAAATTTTCCTGCCGGGATTGTGATTCTCTCGGCTACTTTCTGCTGCTTTTCTCTCATTTCCTGCCGTGACGGGGCTTCTCTCGGCTACTTCCTGCCGCTTTTCACCTATTTCTTACCGTGACAGCTTTTCACTCATTTCTTACCATGACAGCCATTTCTTTAGCTACTTACCCCAATTTTTAACCCAAGTTTCGGCAGTTTTTGAGAAAAACACCCCAAAAACTGCCTTTTGACGTTCCAAAACATTGATTTATCAATGT
>NZ_JAROCA010000045.1 GCF_030732005.1 Tigheibacillus jepli
TCGACGGATGGTTTGGATTTTCCTTTTTTTAAATCAAAGTTGTCGAATTATGTTCCCCGTAAGTTGTTACTGAACCACAAATTATTGCTTTAAGAGGCAGTTAGTTTTCGATGGAACCCGAAATTTATACACCATATTGCTGTTTCATTACATGAGCCGTTTCTTAACAAGAAGCCCTGTAGAGGGGTTTTTAAAGTATCTACTCTACAGGGTGTAGTTAAAAAAGTAATAAGTTTTATTTTGTGAAATATCCCTTTATGACGATCAATATGATTATTGCCCCATCATACCGCCATCCACTGTGTATAATGAACCATTCACGTAGGAGGATTCTTCTGATAACAAGAAATTCATAACCGCTGCGATTTCTTCCGGTTCGCCATAACGACCCATTGGAATGGAAGACTCATTTGCAGCCTTATATTGCTCAGCGTCACCGGCGTTCTTCTCAATTTGGCGCATCATCCGTGTGTTAACTACCCCAGGAAGGACAGCATTAACGCGGATTCCAAATGACCCTAATTCATTGGAGGCTACCCTCGTTAAACCGATAACTGCGTGTTTAGATATAACGTATGGCGATTGATCGGGAGCACCCATCAGTCCAGCTAGTGATGAAGTGTTGAGAATAGCGCCTGATTTTTGTTCTTTCATCACCGGAATGACATATTGCAATCCAAGATATGCGCCTCTAACATTGACGCTATAGACCTTGTCTAGGGTTTTGATGCTTTGTTCTTCAATCTTTCCATACTGCCCCTCAATACCGGCATTATTAGCGAAATAATCAATCGTGCCAAATTTCTCGACGGCTTTACTTACATATCGCTGTACGTCTTCTTCTTTGGATACATCGGCTGCAACAGTTAAAACATTCGCTTTGTCCAAACCCAATTCATTCACGGTATCCGTCAGTGCATCCTCATTAAGATCTACCAAAACAAGATTTAATTCCCTGTCTGCCAAACGTTTTATTAGTGCTTTTCCAATACCACCAGCTGCGCCTGTGACAATTGCTGTTTTATTCATTTTAAATCACCTCGTGTAAAATATTATTCCCTATCATAGCATTTATAAAACTGGATAATTGTGAGGAGATAGAAGACAATAAAGTAGGCGAGTATACTAAATTGTCAAATTTTATAATGAGGATAAAAGTTTTGACATAAATTATTATAGATGAGGATTAACGTTTCAAGGTAGCCATGAAAGAGTTTGAGAAAATAAGCGAAGATTTTCCGATGAAATTAATGATAAAAGAGTTAAGTGAAAAAACTGTTCCAATGTTTATGGTAATTTAAAACTGGACCACGATAGTCATTGAAAAACCCCCACCGTATGAAGGAAACAAAGCAATGGCGAGAGAATCAACAATTGGTTTAATATCAAAAACTGAACTTGGCTGAAACAGTGACTATGCTCAGGAAGGTAGGAAAAGGATTTAGGAAGGTAAAGATGGATGGCGTAATAATAGAAGCAATTGAACAGGGAATTTATGATGTAGTAGAAGTTGAAGCTGTCTTGCGAAAATTTACAAATGGCGAGGAGTCGCTATTTACAAAGAAGGAACAAGAGGAGTCAGCTTTAACGATGAGAATTTTGAAATAGAAGTGATTTAAAAAAGGTGAGTGCAGATGAACAAACGTGATTACTTAGTTAAGACCTTTTCACGAACCAAAAGGAAAGATTACGAGAATTATATATTAACAGCAATCTGGCATAAGTTGGACAATATGAATCTTAAGCCTGTCAGTCAACAGTACGTTAAACGCCCAAATGGTACGCATGCTTTAATGGATCTTTATTTTCCACAACTACACATTGGGATAGAAGTGGATGAAGCATATCATCAAGATAATCAAAAGATGGATAAACTTCGAATGGATGATATTATTTCCGCAGTTAATGAGGAATCTATCAAGGATTTCCAATGCTTTAGAATAGATGCTACCGAATCGTTAGAAGAGAAGTTTTCTAGAATGAATGATATTTGCTATCAAGCATCTGCCTAAATAATCCCTTGTTTGAGCTATCCCAACTCAGGTGTGCACCATATTCATCATGCCATGCATTGCGGCATCATTGTTCTGGCATTATAATACAATCAGGATCATTTCATCACTGACTGATAGGGAAGATAAAATCCACCTATCAAAAAGGAGCGGGCAAATTGGACATCGCATGGAGCCATGATAAAATCAAAAAAATTTGCGGGGATGCCTCTTTAAAAAAGGGCAATGCCTATTATCGTGCAGATAAAGTGACAATTGAACACGACAGCCCTGATCGCTGCGTGGCAACAGTTGCCGGCATAGAGGATTTCCACGTTGTCATCGAAAAAAACCCCTCGGAAAAATTCGGTATACATACAACCTGCAGCTGCCCCAACCTTGCTTCCGTCATGACTGCTTGCCCACATGTCGCAGCCGTGCTCGTCGCGATAGCATCCAATCAGCAAAAAAACATGCCTGTCTCCGTGCAAATCGACAGCAATCTGTCAGACGGTATGTTGCGACTTTTTCATGGGACGACCGGTCCCCCCAGCAGACAACAGCGCCACTTTGAAAACAGGCGATTGCTTGAGGTTGTATTTTTTTGTAAGTTGGTTTGCGTGGACACGAAGCAAATGTTTGGCATCGAAATGATGATCGATGCCCATCAAATAATAGATATACGGGATTTTCTAACGCATATACAATCTGGCGTGCCAAGTGCTGTAGCAACTGATTTTACATATGATCCAAGCCAGCACTGTTTTCAAGCCGCAACAGATGATGTACTGCAGCAACTAATCCAAGTAGCCCGGGACGAAAAGGTATATGTAGAAACAGCAGCAAAAACTGCAGACCATCCAATTAGGCGTCACACACTGCCGATTCCGCCATCCGCATGGGAAAAGCTGATCCCATTGCTAAAGGCTGCCCCTCATGTGAAATTGATGGATGATGGTGTGTTATATGATGGTATTTGTATGGCGAGCCATCCGCTTCCGTTGCAATTTGTTTTTTCAGATACAGCACAAGAAACGTATGAACTCAACATCAGAGGACTTGAAAACCTAAAATTAATACCTGCATATCATACGGTTTTGTACGAAGGAAAACTGATTCAGTTGGATCCAGAAATTAGCAGGCAGTTTTTTGAATTGCAGCGGATGCTAGCCGAATCTGGGTCCGATTACGGGCGTATACCGGTTGCGAAAATGCAATTTCCCGCCTTTTTGGAAAAGGTGGTGCCCCATTTGAAAAAATTGGGAGATGTCGTGCTATCGGACGCTATGTCTAAGCAACTTGTGAAAACACCATTGGTGGCCAAGCTCTATCTTGATCGTGTGAACAATCGCTTACTAGCCCAGCTTGAGTTCCATTATGAAGGCATCGTTTTCAATCCGATGGAAGTGCACGAACAGCCTGCAATGGTGATCAGGGATGTGGCAAAGGAAAATGCCATCATGCAATTGATACGGGAAAGTGAGTTTACAGAAACGGAATCCGGTTTTTACATGCATAACGAAGCATTGGAATATGCTTTTTTGTACCATCAGCTTCCCAAATTGGAAAAACTTTTGCAAATTTTTGCAACAACTGCTGTGCGAAATCGGGTGATAAAGAAAAACAGCTTTTCGAAAATTCGGGTGGCATTCAAAAAGGAGCGGACCAACTGGCTGGAATTCACGTTTGATATGGCCGGTATCGGCGATCAGCAGGTCAAGGATATCCTCAAAGCGTTAGAAGAAAAGCGAAAATACTATCGTTTGGCGAGTGGTTCCTTATTATCTTTGGAAACGAGGGAGTTCGTGGAAATCCAGCGGTTTTTGCATGCCGCCGGGGCCCAGGAAGCGGATCTGGAAGGCAAGCTGAATATGCCGGTCATCCAGGGACTGCGCCTTTTAGACGCTTCGAATGATATATTATTCCAGTTTGAAAAATCGTTTCGTCAGTTTTTAGCTGAATTTGAGCAGCTGGACAAGTCACGGTTTGAGGTGCCAAAAGATTTGCAGCCTGTATTGCGAGATTATCAAAAACAAGGCTACCAATGGATGAAGATTCTTGCGAGCTATGGATTTGGCGGCATACTTGCCGATGATATGGGACTGGGTAAGACATTGCAGAGTATTGCATTCATCACCTCGAACCTTCCGGACATCCGAAAAAGCAAGCGGACGGTGCTGATTGTTTGCCCATCCTCTCTAACCTATAATTGGCTGCATGAAATAAACCGGTTTTCCCCCGCGGTGCAAGCGACCGTGGTGGATGGCAATCAGACAGAACGCATATTACTGCGCAAACATGCCATGGAAAAAGATGTGGTCATCACTTCCTATACATTGCTAAGGGCAGACAGCAGATGGTATGAAAAACAATCTTTCCATACGGTATTTTTCGATGAGGCCCAGGCCTTTAAAAATCCCTTGACCCAAACGGCAAGGGCAGTGAAAAAGGTGCAGGCGGATCATCGTTTTGCCATCACCGGTACACCGATTGAAAATGCTTTGGAGGAGCTGTGGTCCATTTTCCACGTGGTTTTTCCGGAACTGTTTCAAGGATTGCAAGAATACAGCAATCTTTCCAGGAAAAAAATCTCCCGAAGAATTCGTCCTTTTTTGTTGCGCAGAACCAAAGCAGATGTACTTGCGGAGCTGCCAGGAAAAATCAAGTCGCAGGAATCTGCCGAATTACTGCCGGAGCAGAAGAAATTATACGCAGCCTACCTGGCAAAACTGCGGCATGATACATTGAAACATCTGGATCAGGAAACGTTCCGGAAAAACCGTATTAAAATCCTCGCTGGACTAACGCGGCTGCGGCAAATATGCTGCCATCCGGCATTGTTTGTTAACGGCTACCAAGGCGGATCGTCCAAATTTGAACAGCTGATGCAGATATTGGAGGAATGTCGCAATGTGGGAAGAAGAGTACTGATCTTTTCCCAGTTTACACAAATGCTGCAACTGATCGGCAGGGAATTGGGTGTACGGGGCATGACATTTTTCTATCTGGATGGTCATACCCAGTCCGAAGAGCGATTACAAAGATGCGATCGATTCAACGCCGGCGAGCGTGATTTATTTCTTATATCCTTAAAAGCTGGCGGCACCGGGCTTAATTTGACCGGGGCCGATACGGTGATTATTTATGATAATTGGTGGAATCCCGCTGTGGAGGAACAAGCCGCAGATCGGGCTCACCGTATCGGACAGAAACATACGGTGGAAGTCATCAAACTCGTTGCCCGTGGTACAATCGAGGAGAAAATGAATGCCCTGCAAGAAAAAAAGCGACATCTGGTGGAGGAAGTAATCGATGCCAAGGAAGCACCTGAGACAATGCTGACAGAGGAGGACATTCGGGACCTGCTTATGATATAGACACGAGGCGCTTTTTGCAATTTGTAATAAAAAACTGTATGTCACTAAAAATTAAGTCCGTAATGTATGTAGTTTCCAGCGTGAGTTGGTAAAGGATGAATAGAACCGGTTGATTTCATCAAAATCAGCCGGTTTTTTTGAAATGAGTGTCTATTGCGAGCCGCAAGTTTTAATTTGCTCTTCAGTGAAAGACCGAAATTGTAACAGTTTGATAAGTTTTAAAGGGAGGCAAAAGATATGCAACTACTTGAAGCATGATATAAACGGAGAATGGTGGATGCTATCGGTACAGAAACAACGGGGGTGTTGAATCCGGCCACAGAAGAAGTCATCAGTAAAATCAGTTTGGAAAAATAAAACGATAATCCCTATGCACAGTCTCCCCCCCTAAGCTACCCATTCATCTGAATATACCCTTCAAATCCTTATATTCATTCTGCGTACGCAAACTTTTCACAGCGTTGTCAAAATGATTTTCCAGACATGAAACAAGTTCATCTCGTTTTCTTTGTTTGAACATCCACATGATTTCCCGATGCTCTTTGTAGCCATAAGGAACAGCTGAGGTCTCCTTGTCAAATACTATGTCGAATAAAATTAAGTAAATGGAAGTCTGGTTAATCAGCTTTTCAATAAATCGGATTAAAAACTGATTGCCGCATTTATTTGTGTATACCATATGAAAATCATGATTCGCCTTTAAATAACTTGGCATGTCTTTGGTGAATAAAGCTTCTTTTTCTATTCTGATACAATCCTCCATTACAATGAAATCCCCGTTACTTAAATGTTCAATAGCTATATCAGCTGCCATTATCTCCAATTTTTTTCGTAAATCATATGCCTGAAGGATCTCATTTCTTGTCGGGCTTGTCACGAAAGCACCTTTATTAGGTTTTATGTCCACCAGTCCCTCGTTCGCCAATAAGTCGATTGCAGCTCTTACTGGTGTGCGACTCACTTTCAGCGTTTCGGAAATATCGTTTTCGACCAACTGTTTTCCGGGTGGGAGCTGCCTGGATAAAATTGCATCCTTTAAATGATTGTATATCTGTACTTTTATAGATTGTTTCTTGGCTATCGCCATTACCCCCAATCGGTTAAGCTTTTTTCAGTCAAATAATATATATTCATGGGTTTGATAATATTTCACGGAATATACCCACTTTCAAAGACATATATTGTACTACAATTTAGTTCTACAGGTTAATACCAGCCAACCTGATGCAATTCAAAATAGTAAGCGCTGACAAAAGGCTTATTGATCGGGGGAGTGACAAATGAAACGAGTATATCAACTGTTTGTGTTGTTCATATTTGCTTTAATCTTGACGGCTTGTGGCAATAGTGACGACGGGGCCAAAAAGAGTAAAAAGAATACTTTGGATAGGGTAGAGGATTCTGGAGTAATACGAATTGGTTTCGAGGGAACTTATCAACCGTTCAACTTTCTTGATGATGATAATGAATATGCGGGATTCGACGTCGACATTGCCAATGAACTGGCAAGCAGACTTGGTGTTAAAACAAAATTTGTTGCAACGAAATGGGATAGTCTGATTGGGGGTCTGAAAGCAGATAAATTCGATGTGATCATTGCACAAATGACAGTCACTGAAGAAAGAAAAAAGAGCGTGGATTTTACGGATCCGTATGTTGTGACCGGCTCTGTGCTTATTACAAAAGAGAATGCAACAGGGATTTCCAAATTGGACGACATAAAAGGCAAGAAAGTCGGAGTCGGTGGTGGAACGACATTTGAAGAAGTTGCCAGAAGTGTCGATGGAGCAAATGTCACCTTATATAAAACTGTAACTGACTATATTCAGGACCTTGTTAATGGAAGACTTGATGTCATTATCAATGATCAGTTATTGATGAGCTATAACATCAAGGAAGAAGGTCTTCCATTGAAGATTGCCAGTGATATTTTGAACAAAGATGAGATTGCTATGGCGGTTAAAAAAGGCAACGAAAATTTTGTAAAAAAATTAAATGATGCGCTGTCTGACATTATGGAAGATGGGACCTACGATAAAATTTACAAAAAATGGTTTGATTCGGAGCCACTCGTTAAGGAAAACTGATATATTGGCGCGACAAGAGAGAGGAGAATAACTTTTATGCATGTTGTTGTATTGGGAACCGGTATGATTGGTACGACAGTTGTCAGGGAAATTGCCAAGTTTGAAAACATCGATAAAGTCACAGCGGTGGATGGATTTCAAAAGAATATTGACACATGCTTACAAGCAGCAAATCATCGAAAAGTGGTTGGTAAGTTGGCTGAATTGCAAACGGAAAAGGATATTTACAATGTACTGGAAGATGCAGATGTGGCCATTGCATGCTTACCGCATTCATTAAGTTTAACTGCAGTTCATGCTGCAATAGATGTAAAATGCAACTTGGTTGATTTGGTAGGTTCACAATTTGAAGAAAAAATGGAATTGGATGCGCAAGCGAAGCAGGCGGGGGTTACTATTGTACCAGGCTGTGGTGTTGCACCGGGAATAACCAATTTCCTAGCAGCTCAGGGCATTAAGATGCTAGATGAAGCAGATGAGGCTGTCATGATTTGTGGTGGTTTACCAAGGCATCCCCTACCGCCTTTATGGTATCAGGTTGTCTTCCGCTTGGAAAGTGTGATGGGCCTTTATACAAGACCGGCACTTGCGGCAGAAAACGGGGAGCTTGTACAGATACCGCCTTTTTCGGGATTGGAAACTGTGACTTTTCCAGAGCCTGTCGGAGAATGCGAAGCTGTTATTACCGATGCACATAGTGCGGCCCATACGTTGAAGGATAAAGTGAAAAGCCTTTATGAGAAGACAGTCCGCTATGCGGGCCATTGGAGCAAAATGTCAGTACTTGCTGAGCTTGGGTTTTTGGATAAGGATGCTATTGAAGTGGAAGGGACACCCATCAGCCCGGTAAAGTTTACTGAAAAAGTATTGGAACCACAGCTTTGCGGCCAATCAAACGAGGATATTACAGTATTACGAGTGGTAGTGAGAGGATTAAAAGATGGTATAAAAACGACATTCACATGGGAAATGGTAAATCCTTACGACCGTGAACGCGATATCACTTCCATGGCCAGAACAACTGCGATTCCTGCCATGCTGACAGCTAATTGGATAGTAACTGGCAAGATTAGGGAAAAAGGTGTTTTACCTACTGAAAAGATCATAATTGGTGAACGTTTTGAACCATTTATGAAGGAATTGAAAGGGTACGGGATCGATATAGCATTTAGACAGGAATAATTTTAATACCTTGGTGGCGAAATGTAGAAGCAACCGATCTATTAATGGAGGGGATAACCATGGACTTGTCGATCATTATTGATTCATTGCCCGTCTTATTAAAGGCAACGATGGTAACTGTTTTATTGGCAGTTGTATCCGTTATTATTGCCTTAATATTGGGCTTCTTCACGGCACTAGCTAGAATTTCCAAAATAAAAGTACTAAAAGCGATTGGTTCCATCTATATTTCTATTTTCCGTGGCACCCCTTTATTAGTGCAAATCTTTGTCATCTATTATGGCTTACCACAGATAGATATTGAACTAAGTCCGATTACATCGGGAATCCTCGCATTGAGCTTGAACGCGGGTGCTTATCTTTCTGAGTCTTTTCGTGCCGCTATCCTTGCGGTGGATAAAGGTCAAATGGAGGCGGCTGTATCGATGGGGATGACGTATTGGCAGGCGATGAGACGTGTCATTTTACCGCAAAGCATCCGCATCGCTATCCCGACGCTCTCCAATACGTACATTATTTTAATCAAAGATACGTCACTCGTTTCTGTGATCACCGTTACAGAATTGCTACAAATGTCTTCTCTAATTATCGCAAAAACGTTTGAGCCTTTAACAATCTATTTGCTGGCTGCCGCGCTTTACTGGGTAGTGATCACATTTTTCACTGCATTATTGGATCGGCTTGAAAAACGGACCTCTAAGCATGTTGCGTAGAGGTTAGGAGGAGACAACGTGGAAATAGTAGAATTGAAAAATATCAAAAAGTCATTTGGCGATCATGTCGTGTTAAAGGACATTAATTTTTCGGTAGGAAAAAATGAGGTAGTGGTCATTATGGGACCAAGCGGGTCAGGGAAATCTACTTTGCTTCGCTGTATCACGTTTTTGGAAGAACCTGACGGCGGTAAGGTAAAACTGGGTGAATTCAATTTACAGGCAGGGCTGCCGCTCAATAAGGAAAGAAAAAATATGATAAGAGCGTTACGCCAAAACACCGGTTTCGTTTTCCAGCAGTTCAATCTGTTTTCACACAGGACAGCATTGGAGAATGTTATGGAAGGCCCAATTGTCATCAAAAAGATGGACCGACAAAAGGCAAAAGAAAATGCCATTGAATTGCTATCCAAGGTTGGACTAGCCGATAAAATGGACCACTATCCGGCGCAATTGTCTGGTGGCCAGCAGCAACGGGTGGCCATCGCGAGGGCATTGTCTATGAAGCCAATGGTTATGCTGTATGATGAACCGACATCGGCATTGGATCCGGAACTTGTTAGGGAAGTTTTACTTGTCATGAAAGAATTGGCGAAAGAGGGCATGACGATGATTGTTGTGACGCATGAAAGGGGTTTTGCCAGAGATGTTGCAGATCGAGTTGTGTTTATGGAGGATGGACTGGTCGTTGAGGAGGGGAGTCCAGAAAAGATGTTTGGTAGTCCGGTGAAGGAGAGGACGAGAGAGTTTTTGCAGGATGTTGGGAAGGAAGGTAGGTAGGTTATAGTTTGGTATAGCTGATAGTGTAAATGTTAATTTGGCAGTTTTTGGGGGGGATTCCTTGGGACTGCCTTTTTGTCTTGGGAAAGGGATTTTCCGGGCGTGTGTTACTTCCTTGTTTGGTGATGGATGCATTAAGATTTAGTGTAATGAAACTAAGTAAGGCTTTTATTAAATAGTTTTTAAATTTATCTTTAAACATATCCAAACCCATCCGATATAAGTAGTGAATCACCATACAGGTGACTCGGTTAAGGCCTTAACAAAATTTGGTTCTTCATTTTTGCTGGATAGGTTCTAGGAAATACCAATCTCGTATCAAAATTGAAGAAAAAATTATTTGGTAATAACTCATTCGATGAGTTGTTATAGATGGGACACAAGGACGTGACCCGAAAATAAAATACATGGAGGTAGATTGGTTATGATTATCAATCACAATATTGCGGCGTTGAACACACACCGCCAACTAACAGGCAACAACAATGCTGTACAAGGCTCTTTGGAAAAACTTTCTTCAGGTCTTAAAATCAACAAAGCTGGAGACGATGCTGCAGGTCTAGCGATCTCTGAAAAAATGCGCGGACAAATCCGCGGGTTGGATATGGCGTCTAAAAACGCACAAGACGGTAGACTAGTAATGCCGCTCTAAGTAGAGATACTTAGTTGAAAACTCCGTGAATTCGGTGGAACCCCAAACCAGCTTGGCAGTAGTGGATGGTGGGCAATACCGAGCCAAGCCTAGTGAATTGTATGAAAGTTGTAGCTAGGAAGGTGTAACGATCAGGTAGTGAGGACACAGACCAATAATCTACCCACGAGCGCGGGGCATCCCAAGTGGATGAAGATATGATCTGAACTTTATGGAAACATAAAGAGGTAGTGGATTAAATGTCACTGCGATAACAAAATTGATTTCTCTTATCCAAACTGCTGAAGGTGCATTGAATGAGACGCATAGCATTCTCCAACGTATGCGTGAATTGGCTGTTCAATCTGCAAATGATACGAACACAGATACAGACCGTGCAGAACTTCAAAAAGAAGCAAATCAGCTTGCTGAAGAATTGACACGTATTGCCGATAATACAGAGTTCAATACCCAAAACCTACTTGGTGGAGATTTTAAAGCTACATTCCATATTGGGGCTAATGAAAATCAAAACCTAAAAATTGATATTGCGGCAATGGGTGCGCAAGCTTTAGGTGTTGAAGGGAAATTAGCAGAAGGAACAGCAACAATTAAAGTTGGCGGTCAAGAGTTCGAAGACGTTGACGTACTTAAAAATGGTGAATCTGTTGTCGGGGTAAAAATAGACGATGAATATTATGCACTTTCTGATCTAAAAGTAGATGTGGATAATACTGACCCTGATAATCCAGTTTATTCTTTAGCAGCGAAAGACGATGCAACTGGGCTTAAATTAGCAGCTGGAGACGCTTACGGAAGTATTGATATTTCTACACAGGAAACTGCAGACGCAGCAATTACTAAATTCCAATCCGCAATCGACACAGTTTCAGCTGAACGTTCTAAACTAGGTGCTGTTCAAAACCGCCTAGAGCACACTATCAACAACCTTGGGACTTCTTCTGAAAACCTAACAGCTGCGGAATCTCGTATCCGTGACGTTGATATGGCGAAAGAAATGATGAACTTCACGAAGAACAACATCCTTTCTCAAGCGGCACAAGCAATGTTGGCTCAAGCAAACCAGCAGCCACAAGGCGTATTGCAATTGCTTCGTTAATAACGATACTGATCAAGGACTCCGGAGTAATCTGGAGTTCTTTTTTGTTATTAAAAGAAAGGTGTCATTATACCTACGTAATGTGCTGAGTGGTCAGTCATACGCCATACATTAAAGTCTAAACCCCAAAATGATCTCCATTGTACTGTCTTTTGCTTGCGTGCACTAAGTTGCCAAGCCCCCCTTATAGCATTCTACAAGATACGTAAAATGCCCCTTGGAATAACTCAAGGACACCTCCCCCCCAACCAAATATGTTAAACTAAAACAAACAAAGGAAGAACGCGCCATTGATTTATGAATTTAAAATTACTTTAAACGAAGCAGGTATACCAATATGGCGAACAATTCAGATGGACAGCAATGCTACATGTCATGATCTGCATCGTGTCATACAAGTAGTTTTTGATTGGGATAATTATCATCTGCATTCTTTTTCCGTACAGAGATCCAACGGTAGACGGATGAAGGGAGTTAAAATTGAACCACGTTCCGAATCAGGAGAAAACTATTTTTGGGACGGCGAGATGTACGATGAAGATCAAGTACAACTATCCGATTGGTTTAAAATGCCACATGATAAAATGCGTTATACATATGATGATTTTGTGGATGATTGGCGACATGACGTGGTTTTATCCAAGATCATGCAGCCTGAAAAAGGAGTGCTCTATCCAAGATGCATCGGTGCTGAATATGTGACACCAGAAGAAGACAGCGGTTTCCAGGAGGAAATTGATCTGGACCACCCGCATCCGGAAGTACAGGTAAAAGAAATCAATGATAATATTCATAAATTTTTATCTGATATGCTTGCCGAAGTACCAATAGATATCAAAAATCACTGGGAAGAGGTCCTTTCCAAGGCAAAGAGATTTCATCGGCTAAACCCTTGGAAATGGATGGATGACCGGCATATTTTTGTGGTCGTTGATCCCATCACAAAAGAAAAACTGTTTTGTTCGATTCTTGGTGCTGAAGCGGAAACATTTGGCCTCGCAATCTATATCGGCAAGGATGGCTTCCGAATACTGGAACATATTTTGGATGAGTCGGCAGATTATGACAAAATAGCGATGAATCAGCGCTGTTTATTACTCAGTTTTGAAGACCGGCAAGACTTGGATAAGGCAGATTATGCGCTGATCAAAACGTACGGCATTCCATTTCGTGGCAAAAAAGCCTGGCCGCAGTTTCGCAGCTTTGTACCGGGTTATGCGCCATGGTTTTTGGATGATGAAGAATCACGAATGATGTCTATTGTATTGGAGCAGGCAATTCAAGTTTGCATGGATATTCACGACGGCATGCAAGTCCCTGATTTATCTGAAGAAAGTAAGGTGTTCGCTCGGGTTCCACAATCTCAGGAAGGTAAAATGACATTTGAAAATCAGGTCCTTGATTTGGATGGATATCTTGCGGATGACGTTCAAGAGGAAATAGAGTTAGCCGTCAGTGAACTTGGGTTAAAACGCATGAAGAAATTAAAACGAAAATTACCGGTCAATCTTGAATTTTCCTTTAAATACATGCGCTTTCCAGTAGCTGAAAACCAACATGAGCGTCCTTTTTTTCCAATTATGGCAATCGCATTAGACCACGACTCGGGAATGGCTGTTTATCAGAATATGTTTGAAAAAATACCAGATCCGGTCGACTATCAGGAAGAACTGCTGAACACGTTACAGCAATTGGGAGGTCTGCCAAGAATCATCACAAATAAAAAGACGGCGCAGTTGATAAGCCCCGTTGCAGAGAAATTGAATTTAGATGTGATAGTATTGGATAGACTTCCGCTTGTTTCCGAATTTATGGATCAAATGCATCATTACATGCTGTAGGGTGGATGTTATTTTACGGGGATTGAGATGAAATGGGTGGTTGGCGCTTGCCGACTAACAACTTTTAATCAAAAAATCTTGTAAAGCGGCTTGAAGTACGTTACAGTATGCTGAATAACCAATCAAATCGTGTTACTGGCTGTCTGATTGCCGTGAATCTTTGTATAGGATAGCATTAGTCCAAGTTTTGGCAGTTTTTGAGGTGTTATTCTCAAAAACTGCCAAAACTTGGGTGAAATTCTTCGGCAACAAGTGTTTGACTGCCCGTTCCAATGGCTTCGGTAATCATTGCTAGGAACAATCGTTTATCCGAACCCTTCAATTTGTTTGCGACTTCATGAAATACATCTTATAGAAAAAGCAGTCTATAAGAATAGTAGTAGTGATATTTCATTATTATTAGATGGGTGTTCGTATGAAGAAATTGTCATCCCGAAAATCCGGAAAAGTATAAACCTAAAGAAATCATATAATGCAGTAATTTTAATATATAATTTTGTATATAACAATGAAATTAGTTCAAGTGGTGCTTTTGATTTTATTGCTACTACAAATTATGAGTAATTCGCTGGGAAATCGCTTTGAAACTTCGTAGACGTAGTTTGTCCCGTAATTCAGGTTGTCCCACCAATAAGCGCCAGCGGTTGAAATGGAATCAACGTGGAAATTGGTTAGAAACCGAATTCCTGCAACATCGCCGGTGATAATAGATGCGCTTCATCAATCACCACGACAGGCGTTTTTTTCTTTACCTCAAACAGTTCAAGTAATGCCGCCTTGAATTGCCTTTTTCACGTCGCTTGCCAAAAATCTCGGCTCTACACCGATTTGAACAAGCGTTTCCCGATAAAAATCCCTTGGTCTAAGTGAGAAATCGGGTATACATAAACACATGATGACTCGTGTTCAATTGATCGCGCAAGGCCCGTATTCCAGCTGTCTTTCCAACGCCGACTTCTCCTGTTATACAACCAAAGGAACGATCCTGAATCATGTATTTAAACTGGGCTTCCTGATCCTGATATAGCGTACTGTGACATAAGTTTTCGACGCATGTCAGAAACGGAAATTGCAAGGGAGGTAATCCACGAATATGCGGTCAATCATTCAAAAGAAATAAATCCATTAATAGAAATGGCAAAGGAAGCCGAACGACATACAGCCGACTCAGCAGGAGATTTGTCGTAAACCATGATTGCTATCTTTGATAGATGAACGAAAATAAGGCATGATAGATGTTTTTTTCGATACCAGTGCCTAATTGCTGTTTCGCATCCTTTAAACAACCTGCATAAACAAAAAATAATCCACCCAAGTTTCTCAAGGATGGATGATTAATAGCACTGCAAAAATGATTAGCAATCAATACCGCTATCATTCATCGCGAACAAACCGCAGCCAAAACTTTCTGCATCGTATACACACTGTCATCATTTTTGAATTGCTTTTGGATGGCAGGCATTTGTGCGCCCGAAATCCATATTTTCAATTCAGCATCCAAGTCAAAATGACCAGCAGTTTCTACGCTGAAATGAGAAATGCTGTGATATGGGATAGAGTGGTATTCCGTTTTTTTACCGGTAACACCTTGCTTATCAATAAGGATCAGACGCTTATCCGTAAAAACAATCAAATCGCGGATCAGTTTGAATGCTACGTCAATTTCTTCGTTATCTGCAAGCAGTTTGTCAATATCTTTTCTTACTTCCTCCTTATCAGCGGTGGAAGCATTGCCAATAATGCCGCTTAAAAAGCCCATGAGTTCCCCTCCAATAGTTCCATTGTTTTTTAAACCTATCATTATCGTATCATGTCGCGGGTAGATATAAAAATAATTTTTCTGTGAACATCCAAGCCAAATGAAGGAAAGCTATCCTAATCTTTTAAGAAAAATTGTAATTTTTGAAAGTGAATGCTATAATTTAATCGTATTATCAGAATTGTATGCAGGTGTACCTGCGCTTTTTTGTGTTGAAAAGATGAATCGCAGGAGACAGGGGGTGCAGTGCAACGATTACATACGCTTATTCTGAATGCATTGCGATTGTTAACGGTTGTTTTACAATACGGCACCAAAGACTGAAGCAATAAATATATTTCGACAAAATTTTGTAAGGGCTTACAAAATTCGACATTATCTGCAATGAAAAGGGGAGAAACGACATGGCAACCGAAACAAAATTTGCGCCGGGTCTGGAAGGTGTTATTGCTGCTGAGACAGCCATCTCACTGCTGGATACCGAACAAGAGAAAATTGTCATCAAGGGGCAGGACCTGATCGAACTATCAAAAGAAAAGGGTTATCTTGATATCGTTCATTTATTGCTGGAAGATTCATTGCCAAACGATGCAGAAAGAGCAGCACTGGAAGAAAAGTTGAAGGAACGCTATGATGTGCCGGCTGCGATCATCGACATTTTAAAATTGCTACCACCACACACGCATCCAATGGATGGCATGCGGACAGGGCTTTCCGCGTTGGCGGGATATGATGAGCACTTGCTGGACCGCTCACCGGAAGTAAATCGGGACCGTGCGTATGATCTATTGGCGAAGCTGCCGACCATTACGGTAAACAGCTACCGTATTTTGAAAAAACAGGAACCGGTATTGCCGCGCAAGGATTTGTCATACAGTGCAAACTTTTTATATATGATTACAGGGGAAGTACCAACAGAGGAACAGGCGAAAATTTTTGACCGATCGCTATTGCTGTACAGCGAACACGAAATGCCGAACTCCACCTTTACAGCGAGGGTAATCGCCTCGACGCAATCGGATTTGTTTGGTGCACTTACTGGCGCAGTGGCGTCATTGAAAGGGCATCTGCACGGCGGAGCGAATGAAGCGGTTATGTACATGCTCAATGAAGTTGATTCTGTAGCGGCGTTTGAAGAACTGTTGCTGAAAAAATTGCAGCGCAAGGAAAAAATCATGGGATTTGGTCATCGTGTCTACATGAGGAAAATGGATCCACGTGCACTGATGATGAAGGAATCGCTGAAAAAGCTTTGTGAGGCAAAAGGGGATTATCGGCTATTGGAAATGTGTGAGGCCGGGGAAGAGGTCATGCGCACGGAAAAAGGACTGTACCCGAATCTGGATTACTATGCCGCTCCTGTGTATTGGCTGCTTGGTATTCCGATCGAGCTGTATACGCCGATTTTCTTTAGTGCCCGTACGGTAGGATTGTCCGCGCATGTGATTGAACAGCATGAAAACAATCGGCTATTTCGTCCGCGTGTACATTATATCGGTGAAAAATATTAATCTAAAATACGCTAAAACAACCTGGAAAGGAAGACATATAGATGCTAAAGGTGAATGAAAAGCAAAAGACGGATCAGCTGTTGGAAGATATTGCTGATTATGTGCTAGATAAAGAGATTACAAGTGAGGAGGCGTTTGAAACAGCGCGCTATGTGCTGATGGATACGCTTGGATGCGGGATTTTGGCGCTGAATTATCCGGAATGTACGAAATTGCTGGGACCGGTTGTTCCGGGTACGGTTGTACCAAATGGCACGCGCGTCCCGGGCACAGCGTATGTACTGGATCCGGTGCAAGGTGCTTTCAACATCGGGACAATGATTCGCTGGCTGGATTATAACGATACGTGGCTGGCAGCGGAATGGGGACATCCATCGGATAACCTAGGCGGCATTCTTGCAGTTGCCGATTATCTCAGTCAGGTGCGTGTGGCGCGTGGTGAAAAACCGCTTGTTGTCAAAGATGTACTCGAAGCAATGATCAAAGCACATGAAATTCAAGGGGTGCTGGCACTGGAAAACAGCTTGAACCGGGTTGGGCTCGATCATGTTTTATTTGTCAAGGTTGCTACGACCGCTGTGGTTACGAAAATGCTTGGCGGCACAAAGGAAGAAATTGTCAATGCACTGTCCAACGCCTGGATTGACAACTCCAGCCTGCGAACGTATCGCCACGCACCAAATACCGGTTCACGCAAATCATGGGCGGCAGGCGATGCAACAAGCAGAGCGGTGCGGCTTGCTTTGATGGCGATGCAGGGCGAAATGGGCTATCCAGGCGCATTATCGGCACCGGGATGGGGTTTTCAGGATGTATTATTCAACAAGCAAGAGCTGCGGCTGCAGCGCCCGCTTGATTCCTATGTGATGGAAAATGTGTTGTTTAAAGTATCTTATCCTGCAGAATTCCATGCGCAAACAGCGGCTGAGGCAGCAGTTGCATTGCATGACCAAGTTGTAGACCGTCTGCAGGACATCGATAAAATTACGATTACGACGCATGAATCGGCAATTCGCATCATTGATAAAACCGGCCCGCTGCACAACCCTGCCGACAGGGATCATTGTATTCAGTACATTACAGCAATCGGCTTGATTCACGGTACGGTTACTGCGGAACATTATGAAGACGATGCTGCAGCAGATCCGCGTATTGACCAATTGCGCGAAAAGATGCTGACTATCGAAAACAAACAGTATACAAAAGATTACCTCGATCCGAACAAGCGCTCAATCGCCAACGCAGTACAGGTTCATTTCAAGGATGGCAGCGCAACGGAACAGGTGGAAGTGGAATACCCGCTTGGCCATCGTTTCCGCCGGGAGGAAGCATTCCCGAAAATTGAACGGAAATTCTCCGCCAATATGGCGACTAAATTTACGGCAAAGCAGCGAGCCAAGCTGGAAGACATCTGCTTTGACAGCGAAAAAGTTCAGGCAATGCCTGTAAACCAGTTTATGGATTTATTTGTATAAGGCATAGAGGAGGAAAAAGAAATGGCATGGATTGTTGATCAACCATCATCACAAGCAGAACTAGCGGAACAATTTAAAGCATTGATCAATGCCAACGGGATCCTGCAAATTCCCGGTGCGCATGATGCCATGGCAGCATTAGTTGCAAAAGAAGCAGGATTTTCTGCCCTGTATTTATCCGGTGGGGCGTATACTGCAAGCAAAGGACTTCCAGATCTTGGCATTGTCACGTCCACGGAAGTTGCCGAACGGGCGAGGGACTTGGTTCGTGCTACCAATTTGCCGGTACTGGTAGATATTGATACCGGGTTTGGCGGTATCTTAAATGCCGCCCGCACAGCAAGGGAAATGGTAGAAGCAGGCGTGGCTGCCGTACAAATCGAAGACCAGCAGCTACCGAAAAAATGCGGACATCTCAATGGCAAACAGCTTGTCAGCAAAGAAGAAATGGCCCAGAAAATCCACGCATTAAAAGAAGTCGCGCCTTCTCTAGTGGTAATCGCTAGAACGGATGCCCGGGCAGTGGAAGGAATAGATGCAGCGCTAGAGCGCGCGCAGTTTTACGCGGATGCAGGGGCAGATGGTATTTTCCCGGAAGCGTTATATACGGAAGAAGAATTCCGTCTCTTTTCCGAAAAACTGGATGTGCCGCTTTTAGCCAATATGACGGAATTTGGCAAAACGCCTTATTTTACCGCGGAAGAATTTGAAGAAATGGGCTTTGCCATGGTGATTTACCCGGTAACATCACTCAGGGTGGCGGCTAAAGCTTATGAGCATATTTTCAAGCTTATCAAACAAGAGGGTACCCAGAAAAATGGCCTAGACCAGATGCAGACAAGAAAAGAACTCTATGAAATTATTTCATTAAGTGATTTTGAGGACTTGGACCAAGGAATTGCCAAAACGGTTCTGCCGACACTGGGTGAAGACAGCTAGGTTGCCTTTCAAACGGGCAATGATTCCTTGCATGCGGTGTCGTTGCCTGTTGTTACAACCTTCATTCAAAGGGCTCTGTTAAGCTGACTTTCGGTAAGGGTCAAGTCGGGCTAGCGCGCTTTTTGTGTTAGAGGGGGTGATGGTTGCTGTTTAACATTTTTTGACAAGCATGAGAAAGGGGCAGAAAGAAAGATGGAAAAAACAGGGGGAAAGTTAAACATAGATGCAATTTTTCCAAACGCAACATCATTATCGGCACCCGATTTCAGCGTTCTCAATGAGGATGAAAGTCTGATTGCCAAAACAATTGATATGTTTGTGCAGGATGATGTATTGCCAAACAATGCCAAATTAGAAGCGCACGATTATGAGACGGCCCGGGATTTGTTCCAGGAAGCCGGCGATTTGGGACTGCTAGGGGTGGAAGTCCCAGAAAGCTATGGCGGATTGGAAATGGGTAAAAAAGCATCCGGGCTCGTTGCAGAAAAAATGGGATACGCGGCATCATTCAGTGTGGCGTTTAATATTCACAGTGGTGTCGGCACTTTGCCATATGTATATTTTGGAACGGAAGATCAGAAACATCGTTATTTGCCGAAGCTGGTCACGGGCGAATGGGTTGGTGCCTATGCATTGACAGAACCGAATGCCGGGTCGGACGCACTTGCAGCGAGAACAACGGCAAAGCTGGATGAGGCAACCGGCGAATGGGTAATCAATGGTGAAAAACAATGGATTACCAATGCGCATATTGCAGATGTGTATGTTGTTTTCGCCAAAACCGACATGGGCATCACTGCGTTTATCGTTGAGCGCAAGATGCCGGGTGTTTCAGTTGGGGCTGAAGAGAAAAAATTGGGAATCAAAGGCTCTTCCACTGCAACATTGATCATGGAAGATGTGTATGTGCCACCGGAAAATGTACTCGGCACCGTTGGCAAAGGGCATCACATCGCACTGAATATCTTAAATCTCGCCAGGTTAAAGCTTGCCTTTGCCAATGTCGGCGCATCCAAGCAGGCATTATCTGTTGCGGTGAAATATGCCAAAGATCGGGAACAATTTGGCAAATCACTCGTTCAATTTCCCATGATTCAAGAAAAATTGGCCAACATTGCCGTGGCTATTTATGGGGCAGAAAGTGCGGCGTATTATACGGCTAGTGTGCTCGATGGACTGGGTGAATCTGGCAAAGCCGATGATGTCATTCATAGTCTAGCAAACTATGCGATGGACTGTTCCGTCAATAAAGTGTTTGCATCGGAGACACTCGATTATGCCGTCGATGAGGCATTGCAGATACACGGTGGATACGGCTATATGCAGGATTACGTTGCAGAGCGGCTATATCGCGATGCACGGATCAATCGGATATTTGAAGGCACCAATGAAATTAACCGCCTGACGATTGCCAAGGCATTTCTCAAGCATATGAATGATGAAACTGAGGGCGAGGCTTTGGTTTCAAGTGAAGCATCGACGCAGAGTGATATAGCAGCTGATCGTAATTGGCAATTCATCTTTGCAGCCGAAAAATTACTGCAAATCACTATGAAATCGCTCCCTATCAAGAATAGAAAAGATATGGACGAGAAACAGGAATTTATGCAGCGGTTGGCAGACGTTGTGAAAGATATTTATGTCATGAAGGCGGCAGTGCTGGCCTCTTCTCACAAAACGGCGGGTGCCTTGAAACAACGTATGACGGATGTGCTATGTGAGGAAGGCTACCAACGTATTGCACAAGCAGCTACGACGGTTGTTGCAGCAGCATATGCAGATGCCGCCGAAAAACAAGCTGCACTAGATGACATCCGGTCATTGGCAGTGCCGCTGTACAGCGACCTTTTTTCAGCGAAGCGGCAAATTGCAGAAACAATCATTTCGCAAGCAGGGTACGAAAAATAAGAAATGGGGGATGGATATGAAACGAATCGGCTTTATCGGACTCGGAAACATGGGGATGCCAATGTCAAAAGGACTGCTGAAGGAAGGCTTTGAAGTTGTTGGCCACGATTTAAACGAGCAGGCTATGATTGCATTCAAAGAGGCAGGTGGAGAAATTGCCACAAGTACAGCAGCGGTAGCCAAACAAAGTGAGCTTGTTTTTACTAGCCTGCCATCCACGCAAGCTGCCGAAGCAGTTTATTTAGCGGAAGATGGTCTGCTGGAAAACTGCAGTCAGGATACAATTTTGGTGGATACAAGTACCGTAGCACCGGAAATGAATCAAAAAATAGCGACTGCCGCGGATGCCAAAGGAATCGCCTTCCTGGCCGCACCAGTAAGCGGGGGTGTGGTTGGGGCAGAAAATCAAACCCTCACGGTGATGGTTGGCGGGTCAAAAAAAGTTTTCGAGCATGTGTTACCAGTTTTGAATGTCATTGGCGGAAATGTTTTCCACGTGTCTGAACAAATCGACAGCGGCACAACGGTCAAGCTGATCAATAATTTGCTGATTGGTTTTTATACTGCTGGTGTCAGTGAGGCATTGCATATTGCCAATAAGAAAAACATCGACTTGGATTACTTGTTTGACATGATGAATGTCAGCTATGGTCAAAGCAGGATTTACGATCGCAACTACAATACATTCATTGCCAACAATGACTATAAACCGGGCTTTGCCATGAAATTATTATTGAAGGATTTGGGGTTTGCGATGGATGTGGCAGATGCCAATAATCTGGATTTGCCAATTAGCAAAGCACTGTATGACTTGTATTCGACAGTGGTTAACGAGGAAGGCTATGGCGAAAAGGACATGGCGGCTTTGTATGAAAGGGTGCAAGTAAAATCGGAACAAAAGGAGGGCGCGAAATGATTACATCAGAACTGAAAGTGATGAAAAATTTTATTGGCGATCAATGGGTGGATTCTTCCGGCACAGAAACGAATGAAGTGCCCAATCCGGCAACAGGGGAAATTATCGCCCGGGTGCCGCTTTCGAATCAGGAAGACGTGGACCGTGCCGTGGCAGCAGCAAAAAATGCTTTTCCATCCTGGGCAGCTACCCCGGTGCCAAACCGTGCCCGCTTGCTATTTAAATATTTGGAACTGCTGCGGGAAAATAAAGACGAACTAGCTGAAATCATTACGATGGAAAACGGAAAAGCCATCAATGATGCACGTGGTGAGGTACAGCGCGGCATTGAGGCGGTCGAACTGGCAACTTCTGCCCCAAATTTAATGATGGGTGATGCACTTCCTTCGATTGCAACTGGTATTGACGGATCCATCTGGCGCTATCCGCTCGGGGTTGTCGGTGGCATAACGCCGTTCAATTTCCCGATGATGATTCCGCTATGGATGTATCCGCTGGCCATTGCCTGTGGAAACACATTTGTGCTGAAAACATCCGAGCGCACGCCAGTCCTTGCCGAACGTCTCGTAGATCTTTTCTATGAAGCCGGTTTTCCAAAAGGGGTCCTCAATCTCGTGCATGGTGGAAAAGATGTCGTCAATGGCATGCTTGACCATTCGGACATTGCAGCCATCTCGTTTGTCGGATCGGAACCGGTGGCACGCTATGTCTATCAAACTGGTACCGCAAAAGGCAAGCGGGTTCAGGCACTTGCGGGCGCCAAAAATCATGCTATCGTCATGCCGGATTGTAATTTGGAAAAAACCGTGCAAGGCGTAATCGGTGCTGCTTTTGGAAGCAGTGGTGAACGCTGCATGGCTTGTTCCGTCGTAGCTGTTGTTGATGAAATCGCCGATGCATTTATGGATAGACTTGTAGCCGAGGCGAAAAAGCTGAAAGTGGGCGATGGCCGCGATGAAAGCAACTTTGTCGGACCGCTGATTCGCCAGTCGCATAAAGAAAAGGTACTCGGCTATATCGCAACCGGTGAAGCAGAAGGGGCAGATTTACTGCTTGATGGACGAGAAATCAAAGAAGAAACACCGGACGGCTATTATGTCGGGGCAACCATTTTCGATAATGTTACACCAGAAATGAAAATCTGGCAGGATGAAATTTTCGCCCCCGTACTTAGTGTGGTGCGTGTCAGCAGTCTGGATGAAGGCATTGCCTTAACGAATAAATCCAAGTTTGCCAATGGCGCGGTTATTTATACATCAAGTGGGAAGCATGCCCAGCAGTTCCGCGATCAAATCGATGCGGGCATGGTCGGTGTCAACGTCAATGTTCCGGCACCAATGGCATTTTTCGCTTTTGCAGGCAATAAATCTTCTTTCTATGGGGATCTCGGAACAAACGGCAAAGACGGCGTTCAATTTTATACTCGCAAAAAAGTGGTGACCGAACGCTGGTTTTAATCGTGGTATAGTATGCGCGGAAAAGCTGGACCCGGCAGGCTGATTTGCCGGGTTCGGCTTTTTAATTTTGTTTTTGGTTTTGTGGTTGGGTTGGATTGGAACTGGGCGGGGGATGGGAGTGAATATTTTGATGTGACGCGTAGGGACTGCGGCTCGGTAAGGGTGGCTTTGGCTGGTTTTCGTGCCGCTTTTTGTTGGGTGGAGCGAGTTTTGTTTCTGTCGAGCAACTTTGGCTTGGCTGGAGCGACTTTGCTTGGTTTCGAGCAACTTTTCATGAATTGGAGCGACTTTAGGTGATCTCGAGCGGGTTTGGGCAAGCAGGAGCGGCTTTCTTCAATCCCGAGCAGCTTCACGCGAGCTAGAGCATCTTTGCAAGCATCGAGCGCTTCACTACTGCCTCAAGTGGCTCCACATACGCCGAGCGCCCACTTCCGTCAGTGACGCTCGGCTCAATGTTCTTTTACTTTCTAAAATGATTTTCTGTCTTCCGTAAAAAAGGAATCCACCATCGCCTCTGAAACATCTCCAAGTTGTTTATATGCATATTGCGGATTTTGATCTTTATCAATTAGCACGGAGCGAATTCCTTCATAAAAGTCAGCATGCTGCATAAAATTCCCCGCAATAATCCGATCTGTTTCCAAACATTGGGCAAATGACTTTCCTTCTCCCGCTATCATTTGCTTTAATGTCACTTTAAGAGAAACAGGTGATTTGGAAAGCATCGTCTCTTTCGTTTTTTTAGCAAAATCACTTGTATCTGCTTCCAAGGATGAAATGATTGCTTCCACTGTATCATGGCAAAAATGCTGGTCAATTTCTTCCTGTAAACTTGCCAAGTTTCCGGATTTGTTTGCAGGTTGCTCGGCATATTCTTCAATAAGTTCCGCCAATCTGGCTCGAACATCTTCTCCATCCCAATGTAGACTACTTATTTTTGCAAGCAATTCACTCAAGTGTTCCTGACTCATATAGTAATCAGCACCTTGTATGTAAAGAACATCCGCAGCTGTGATAACCTTGGCGTTTAACGCTAAATAGCGACCGACATATCCAGGTGCTTTATTCAGAAAGTAGGCGGCGCCGACATCAGGAAAAAATCCGATGTTCATTTCCGGCATGGCCCATTTCGTTTTTTCCGTAACAATTCGATAATCGCTGCCATAAGAAAGACCGATTCCGCCGCCCATGACGATGCCATCCAAGCTGGCGATGATTGGCTTCGGGTATTGCTGTATGAGCAAATCTGTCTGGTACTCCACCTCAAAAAAATGCAATGCTTCATCTAACGCTTCTTGATTTTCTTTTGCGGCATACAATGCTTTAATATCTCCGCCCGCGCAAAGCCCTTTGCTGCCTGCCCCTTGCAAAACGACAAGTTTGACACGATCATCGTTTTTCCAAGCGAGCAGCTTTTGCCTCATGGCGGCTAGCATATCGTGTGTTAGCGAATTGATTGCCTTTGGTCGGTTCAATGTGATGTTGGCGACACCGTTTGCTGCCACGGAAAATAAAACGTTCTCCATTTGCTTTCCCCCCTTATCGATGTTTGAATTGTGGTTCGCGTTTTGCAACGAAAGCTTCCACGCCTTCCTTGGCATCTTCGGTTAAAAAGAGTTCCGCGAATTTTTCGCTTTCCCGTTGCAGTCCGTCTTCAATTGGTTCTTTTACCCCCTTGATGACGCATTCGATAAGTCGCTGTACTGTCTGCACGCTGTTGTTGTCAACATAAGCATGCGCCAAATCGACAGCAGCTGTTATTAGATCCTCCGCTGCAACCGCTTGTTGAATGATTCCTAGTTTCAGTGCTTCGTCGCTTTTGATTTGTCTGCCCGTTAAAATGATGTCCAGCGCTGTGGCAGGATTGGTTAATCTGCTGAGTCGCTGCGTTCCGCCGAATGATGGAATCAAACCGAGATGAAGTTCCGGCAGGCCCACAAACGCTTTATCCGATGCGATGCGAAAATGGCAGCCGAGTGCTAATTCAAATCCGCCGCCTAATGCCGGGCCGTTTATTGCCGCAATGACGGGCTTATGGCAATTTTCCACTTCATTGCATAATGCCTGACCGGCCTTGGACAAAGCCAAGCCTTGTTGATTATCACCGAGTGCAGGAACAAATTCTTTAATATCGGCACCTGCAGCGAAAAAGCGTCCCTTTCCAGTGATGATAATGGCCTGTGTCTGATCATCATCGTTCAACTGTTTAACCACATCACGCAGCTCCTGAATACACCCGGATGAAAGTGCATTCGCGGGTGGTGCGTCAATTGTTATAGTGGCGATTGCCTTCGTATGTTCCATTTGCAAAAAGCGATACCCCATGTTTTTCTCCTCCCTTTGTGAAAAATCTTTCCAAAAAACAAGCCACACCTCATATATAACATAACGAGACATGGCAATCCAATCAAAATATTCAAAATTGGGACAGAGGGACAGGTCCCTTGTCCCAAACTCCAGCCGGGACGAGGAACCTGTCCCCTCGTCCCACAAACTAGCTATGGTCATATTCGTCGTAAATTAATCTCGTAACAGTAGTTGCTTCACCCTCGGCAATTTCTTCATTTGTGGCATCTCGTCCGTATGAATCATCCGGGTCAATGCCAGGTGCAACAACATTTGGATCGGCTTTTTGCTTGTTTCTTTCCTGTTTTTTGTTTGGCATCTTTTTCCCTCCAGTCGGTTTTAATATGCCTTGGACTAGGAGGGGATATACAAAAACGCAGCCATTGCGGATAGGAGATTTTTTAGAGTCTCCGCCACGCCGTGGATGCGTTTATATGGGACAAGGGACCTGTCCCTCTGTCCCATATCAGCCGATAATGTGGTAGCCTGAATCAACGTGTAGCACTTCACCTGTAATACCACGTGAAAGGTCACTCAAGAAGAACATGGTTGCATCGCCAACCTGGTCTTGGTCGACATTTCTTCGTAAAGGTGCTTTTTCTCCAATGGTTGCGTTAATGTCGTTAAATCCAGATACGCCTTTTGCAGATAAAGTACGGATAGGACCGGCAGAGATCGCATTGACGCGGATGCCATATTTGCCAACGTCTTCTGCCAAGTATCGTACACTTGCTTCAAGGGATGCCTTGGCAACACCCATCACATTGTAATTGCGCACGACTTTTTCAGAACCAAGATACGTCTGCGTAACAATACTGCCGCCTTCCGTCATCAATTCTTTTGCTGCTTTCGTTACAGCGACTAGAGAAAAGGCGCTAATTTCCTGTGCCAGCAAAAATCCTTCCCTGGATGTATCGGCGTATTCTCCTTGTAATTCCTCGCGATTTGCAAAAGCAACCGCATGAACTAAGCCATGAATGACACCGACTTTTTCTTTGATTTCTTGAAATGCAGCTGTGATGCTTTCATCACTGGCTACATCGAGTGATACCGTCAGCGCTGCTTCCATATCGTTTTCATCCAGCAGTTTCAATAATTTTTTGTGGGATCTTTCTTGTCTGTTTGTAAAAATTAAGGTTGCTCCTTGATTGTGTAACGATTTTGCAATGCCCCATGCGATACTGCGCTGATTGGCAACTCCCATGACGACAATATTTTTTCCCTCTAATAATCCTGGCATGTCTGCACCTCCATGAATTTCTCTGTTCATTATACATGATAATATTTTTAGAAAAAACAAATGAAGTGTAATTGGTATAAAAACAGGCAGGATATGAAAAGAAGTGATAGGAAAAGCTTGTTATTGCACTGATATAAAGGGAAAAATCGGCTACATAAAATATTCTATAAAAAAGTTAGAGGTAATTGCGATGTCTCAAACTTCAAGCAGGACATAGGATTGAGGATTACGCAAAATTAATTTTCCCCCAAAAA
>NZ_JAROCA010000046.1 GCF_030732005.1 Tigheibacillus jepli
TTTGGGGGAAAATTAATTTTGCGTAATCCTCAATCCTATGTCCTGCTTGAAGTTTGAGACATCGCAATTACCTCTAATGTAAAGAAAATTATGTTTACCTACCCAATCGGCACACTGCAGCTTTTAGCTACGGCGACAATCGTACCAATACCTTTTGTAATATTTATTAAAAGTAGATTTTCGTTATGGATAATCCAGTTTTCATTTTTACATTTAGGATTCAACATCATAGCCTTGTTTTTCAATGGCTTCTTCATGGCATCCCGATTTACTTTGATTCATCAAAAGCAACATCCGCTCTACCCTATTCTAAATTAACTTCAGTAGATGATAGCTAATTCCTTTAATTCAACTTCAACGGACATTTTACAATGGCCGTATGACACATCTGTACATTTAAAGTTTTCCCATGAACTTTTCACCTCCTTTCAATGGTCTTTTTATATTTTCAAGCGTTTTAAGCGAAGTGAGTTAGCAACAACACCTACCAAACTAATGGCTCAAAGTTGCCCGGTTAATAAAGCGAAATCCAGTCTAAAAATGTCAAAACGGCAATCCTAATGAAAATCGGGACCAAATAAACTGAAATAACATCGGTAATTCCCTTTATCACTTGCCCCCAAGGACTGTTGGAAATATGCAGCCAAAAGACCAAAATCCAGGTCTATGATGAACGAATATATTTTTTCATCTTTTGCATCCCCCCCCTTGTTCCGTTAATCATTATATAAAGAAAATGTCGAGAATTTATGGAGATGACCCTTTAAGTAGGTACAAAAGGATTCGTCGCAATGCCTACGTGTCATTTTAGTTTTGATAATTGAGACTTGGTTTTTATAAAAAGTTTGATCATTTTCTGCTTGTTAGTCCATTGAAGGTCAGATTGTTAAATAATAGGGCATATCATTTATCGATGAAAGTAACAAAAAGAGCTTATCCACGTGCGGAATAGGCTCTTTTACCCTTGTGGTATTCAATTCCCATATCAAAATTATTCAGCAGGTTCAAGTTCACTTTCAACAACCCATTTATGGTTAACAACTTTGTCTCCACCCGTAGTTGGAGTGAATTCCACCATATATACAGTAGTTTCTTCTGCTGAATCAATTGTTGCAGTTGCACCATCCATCCCTTTCATATGATCTGATTTCAAGGTAACCTCAGTACCTGGTTCTAAAGGGTCGTATCCTGGATCTTTAACAAGAAGTTCCTCATGTATGTGTATGACCCATTTGTGATCTTTTACTGGTTCGCCTCCTGTTGTCGGGGTGAAAGAAACAGTATAGGCAGTAGTATCATATGCCCATGCAATGGTTGCCTTAGCACCACTCATACCCTCCATATTCATATGTTTGACGTTAATGGTAGCAGTACTTCCAACTTCATATGTTGGATTCTCCGCCTCTTGCAGACCGGCAGGAACTTCCCCAGAACTGGACATCTGCTCAGACATATTACCTTGTGAATCAGTGGTTGGTTCCTCACTTGTATTTTGCTGATTTTCGTCATTTCCTTCTGTATTAGTTTCACCGTTCCCACTGCCACATGCAGCTTATGTAAATGAGGAAACGATTATTAAAACTGCAATCATTATTATTTTTTTCCTTTCATGTTAAAATCCTCCTTCAAATTTTGAATTACATATGTTTTTTATCATCATCAATTAATAACCGACAACTTTACATGGCGTGTTTAATACCTTTTTTCACTAATATCCAGTTGGCAGGATAACTAGTCAGGAATCCAAGCATCATGGCAATCTGCATCATGAACCAGAAGACCGCAGTGGTAGGCTCGGGCATTTGAATGAAAAATACATAATGAACAAGAGCCATCCATCCGAACATTCCAATTTCAAAGGCAATCAGGGACCATGTATCGGCTTTGATCGCATTCTTAATTGCCTTTCCGGGCTCCTTCTGTTTCTTAAAACCCATACCATAATATTGAAAAGCAATTCCGAAAATGTAAGCTAAAACAAATTCAACTGCATAATCAGCAAATAATGTACTGCCAGCAATCGTTAACCCAGTCAGTGCCACAATTGGGACGCCAATCATATCACCCAGTGAACAACCACTACTACAATGAGTGGTTGATACAAAAACACTTTGCCAAAAAGGTTTGTCGCCATGTTCGTGATGTTCCATGTGTTCATGGCTATCGTGATTCATATGCTTAGGATGAGACATGTTTTTATGATTGTTGTGCATATAATCATGATCGTGGTGACCCATGTGACCGGTTTGATCACTGTTATGTTCAATTTTCATATTTCCATTGCTTCGTCCAAGTTTATAATAAGCCCACATTCCCACTATGGGAAAATACAAGCCGGTCAGCGGCCAGACAATATTCATAATAGGCATCATCTTTTGGGGATGCTTACTAACATCAATCGCAATCATTATCATCTGTAATATCCCAATGATAATCGCGATCCACGACACAATTTCCAACCAATTCATATCGACATTCCATTCCCTTCATCATGCTTCATGTTTATACCCTGCCGTTTCACAATGGTATCCTACACGGTATACCTTAATTTTCCCAATACCACTGGTTTTAACAATATTATTCTAACCTTCTTCCTAGGAAATCAATGGTTTAATGCCTATAAATCATATACCCCTCCTAGGCATTTTCCAAACACCATACTGTAGTATGGTATTTGTTAAATAAAAAGGTTATTTTTTATTTAGTAAGCTCATTATTTCCCTTTTATTATTTTCAAAGCCAATAAAGTGTTTGACTAGCTTTTTCTTGCCGAATAAACCTCTTTTATAAAAAGCAAACATAGGAACGATTCGATTACCGGATATTTTCTTTAAGTCTTCTTCCAAGCTGGGATTTTTGCTGACATCTTTATTAGCATATTGGATTCCTTCTATAGCAATATATTTTTTCGCCGCTTGGCAATCTGAACATGTTGGCCTTGTATACAGTTCAAGTTCCAGTTTATTTTCCATTCCATAGCCTCCTTGCGTTCAATTGTTTGAAATTGAAAAGCTGATTTTCATAATAGAAAACCAGCTTTTCACTCTTATATTTAGGCAACATCATAGCCTTGTTCTTCAATGGCTTCTTTCATGGCATCCTCATTTACTTTTGATTCATCAAAAGTAACATCTACTGTACCAGCTTCCAAATTAACTTCAGCTGCTGATACGCCATCTAATTTATTTAATGCACCTTCCACTGACATTTTGCAATGGCCACATGACATGCCTTGTACATTTAACGTTTTCTCCATGACTTTTCACCTCCTTTAAAAGTTAAAGAAAAATTATAGCTTCACTCTCTTTAAACGAAGGGAGTTCGAAACAACACTTACCGAACTCAGCGCCATTGCAGCTCCGGCAACCCATGGTGCAAGTAATCCGATTGCCGCAACCGGGATTCCTGCCGTATTATAGCCAAAGGCCCAGAAAAGGTTTTGGCGGATATTTTTAATTGTGGCATGACTAATTTTAATTGCTTTTGGTATGAGCAATAGCTCCCCACCAAGAATGGTAAGGTCAGCAGCTTCAATGGCCACTTCCGTTCCCGTTCCAATCGCAATTCCAATATCTGCAGTAACCAATGCAGGTGCATCGTTCACACCATCCCCAACCATGGCTACTTTTTTACCTTGGGATTGAATTTCTTTGACTTTGTCCGCTTTTTCTTCAGGTAACACTTGTGCAATCACATGGTCGATCCCTACTTGTTTGGCGATAGCTTTAGCGGTTCTCTCATTATCCCCGGTTAACATGATCACCTCTAAACCTTGTTCTTGTAACTCTTTAATGGCTTGTGGTGCTGTTTCTTTAATGGTATCTGCAACGGCAACCATTCCGCGATACGTTTCATCAACGGCAATTAGCATCGCTGTTTTTCCTTCAACTTCGTAATCGATCAATTCTTGTTCCGCACCACCAATATCGACTTGGTGATCTTGCATTAATTTTCGATTTCCAACAAGGACCTTTTTTCCAGAAATCGTAGTTGCAATACCATGGCCAGGTATTGCATCAAATTCATCAACTTCCACAAAATTAACATCATTCTCTGTTGCGTATGCCACAATAGCTCCTGCAAGTGGATGTTCTGATCCTTTTTCTGCACTAGCTAACAATTGTAATGTTTCCTCATCACCAGTAAAGTCGGTAACTTCCGGTTTTCCTTTAGTGATGGTTCCTGTTTTATCAAGAACAATTGCCTCCAACTGATGTGTTCTTTCTAGGTGTTCTCCACCTTTAAAAAGAATTCCGTTCTCTGCAGCCTTCCCTGTACCAACCATGATAGATGTTGGCGTGGCAAGCCCTAACGCACATGGACAGGCAATTACAAGTACCGCAATTGCTGCAACTAACGCAGGCTCAAATTGACCAGGCTGAACAAATGTGATCCATACGATAAATGTTAGAATGGCAAGCCCTACAACAATCGGTACGAAATAGCCAGATATAACGTCCGCTAAACGTTGGATGGGTGCTTTTGATCCCTGCGCTTCCTCTACAACTTTGACAATCGATGCAAGGGCCGTATCTTTGCCTACTTTTGTCGCTTCCATTTCAATGGAACCATTTTTGTTTATCGTTGAGCCGATAACAGCCGCATCCACTTCCTTTTCAATTGGGATGGATTCACCCGTAATCATCGATTCATCAACAGATGTTTTCCCTTTTACAACCGTACCGTCTACAGGTATTTTCTCGCCCGGTTTTACAACCAACCGATCCCCAACGATAACTTCATCGACAGGAATCATGGTTTCCTCGCCATTTCTTAAAACGCGGGCTTCTTTTGCCTGTAAATTAAGCAACGAGGATAGTGCATTCGTTGTCTGGGTTTTTGCTCTTGCCTCCAAATACTTTCCAAATAATATCAGCGTGATTAATACGGCACTTGTTTCAAAATATAAGTGTGGCGTATAATCTGGATTGCCAATCGTCTTAAGTGCTTCATATATACTATAGAAATAAGCAGCACTTGTACCTAATGCAACAAGCACATCCATGTTCGCTCCACCGCTGCGAAGGTTCTTATAGGCACCAACATAAAATTGCCAACCGATGATGAATTGTACGGGCGTTGCTAGAGCAAATTGGAACCACGGGTTCATGAATATATCCGGAAGATTTATGCCAAATAAATGAACAAACATCGTCAATAAAAGCGGTGCAGCTAACACAGCTGAAACAATCAACTTCGTCAACTTGTGTTGTAGTTCTTTTTCTTTATGCGTCTGCTTTTCTTCTGCTTCCGCTTTCGGTATTGCATCATAACCAACATTTTTGATTTTATCAATGATTGCTTTGGTATCTATTAATCCAGGGTTATATTCGATAGCTGCAGTTTCTGTTGTTAAGTTTACAGTTGCGTGCTTTACCCCTTCCTGCTTATTCAATACCTTTTCAATACGAGTCGAACATGCAGCACAAGTCATCCCTAAAACATCAAATTCTGCTTT
This sequence comes from Tigheibacillus jepli, assembly GCF_030732005.1. GTDB lineage: Bacteria > Bacillota > Bacilli > Bacillales > Amphibacillaceae > Tigheibacillus > Tigheibacillus jepli. The sequence continues at coordinate 5,459 of NZ_JAROCA010000046.1, forward strand.
CTCCATTAAAACACCATAGCCGACATTTTCAATTTTATTCGCAATATCTCCTATGGAAGTTTTTTCTGAATCATAGTCTACGGTTGCCTTTTCTGTCGTTAAATTAACCTGTGCCTCCACACCGTCCATTTTGTTTAATGTTTTTTCAATTCGACTGGAACATGCAGCACAGGTCATTCCTGTTACACCAAGTGTTGCATGATTTGTTTCACTCATCATCTGTCCCTCCCTACTTAGAGAACTGCTTCAATACACTCATTAATTCCTCAATCGTTTCTTTACCCTCACCTTGTTTGATTGCATCACTGACACAATGGTTAATATGTCGTTCCGTAACAGCAAATCCTACATTTTTTAATGCGGATTGAATGGCACTAATTTGTACTAAAATATCGACACAATATCGATCATCCTCCACCATCTTCTGTATGCCGCGAACTTGACCTTCTATTCGTTTTAAACGGTTTATGACTTTTTCCTTTTCATCGCGTGTTCTTGGTTTACTTGGATGATCACGTAAGAATTTATCCAAATGAATCACTTCCTTCTTTGTTATAAATATACTATACCCATGTATGGTATACATGTCAATAGGTAACTTCCTATCTTACTAAATATCTTGGAAACCTTTTACTATCAGACATTTGGTTATTGGAGATGTAGAAAGTACTGAAGCGAACCGATGATTTGATTCGCTTCTTTTTTATATCTATCCGATTTACGCTTTCAACAACTTTGCATTAATGGCAACAATAATCGTACTTAGACTCATTAGTACAGCCCCAACAGCTGGGCTTAAAACAATGCCAATCGGTGCTAATATACCTGCGGCAAGTGGTATTGCAAAAATATTATAGCCTGCAGCCCACCAAAGATTTTGGATCATTTTCCTGTACGTTTTTTTTGATAGGTCGATCAATGAGACAACATCTTTTGGGTTACTTTTAACTAGAACAACATCAGCTGTTTCCATCGCTACATCCGTACCAGCACCAATTGCGATACCTAAATCGGCGGTTGCTAGTGCGGGTGCATCATTTACTCCATCTCCGGTCATTGCAACTTTCCAGCCCTTTTCCTTAATTTTCTTCACCTGATCTGCCTTTTTATCCGGTAAAACTTCTGCATACACTTCATCGATATCCAGTTGTTCGGCAACCCAGTTGGCAACCTTTTTGTTGTCCCCAGTCAACATGATCGAATGGATACCATTTTCCTTAAGCGCAGCAATTGCTTCTTTTGCTGTTTCCCGGACGATATCTGCTAGGGCAATCATGCCCACCAATTCGTCATCTAGTAAAACAAATACTACTGTCTTTCCTTCTTCCGACATTTGATTAAATAATTTTTCATCATACGCCATGTTCTGGCTATTAACATAACCAGGGCTAACAACATTTACCTTTTTCCCATCAATTATTCCCTGGATTCCCTTACCAGTAATGGATTCAAAATCAGAGATCTTTTTAGGTTTTACCTCTTTTTCCTTTGCCGATTTTACAATCCCAGTTGCGATTGGATGCTCAGAATTTTGTTCCAAACTAGCCGCCCAGTTCAAGACTTCATCTTCTTGATACCCTTCATTTGGTACGATATTTGTAACACCAAACTCACCCTTTGTCAGTGTTCCTGTCTTATCAAAAACAACGGCATTTAGGTTTCTTGCACCTTCAAAATTGGTACGATTGCGGATCAGCAACCCCTGTTTTGCAGAAATTGATGTTGAAACTGCTATGACGAGTGGCGCCGCTAAACCAAGTGCATGGGGACACGTAATAACCATCACGGTAACCATTCGCTCGAGGGCAACATCAAATGGGTATCCTAAGATTAACCAAATGAAAAGCGTGATAAAACCCGATGCCAATGCAACATAAAATAACCATTTTGCTGCTCGGTTTGTAATGTCCTGTGTTCTGGATCTTGACTCCTGTGCTTCTTTTACTAATGTTATAACCTGGGAAAGGTATGAATCCTCACCTGTTTTTTCAACTTTGATGGTAAGCGATCCTTCCTTATTAACCGAACCTCCGATTACTTCCTCTCCTTTATTTTTTTCTACGGGTACAGATTCTCCTGTTAACATGGATTCATCTATCGATGATTTGCCATCAATGATTGTTCCATCAACAGGAATTTTTTCACCTGGTTTCACAAGCACCCGATCATTATTTTTTAAATTGGACACCGGAATGTCTTCTACCTCATCATTTTCATCCAACCTATGTGCTTCACTAGGCATGAGTTTCACGAGTTCTTCAAGTGCATTGGATGCTCCCATGACCGAACGCATTTCAATCCAATGCCCGAGCAGCATAATGTCAATCAATGTAGCCAATTCCCAGAAAAAATCCTTTCCTTCCAAACCAAATACGGTTAGGGAACTGTAGACATACGCAACTAGAATAGCAAGACCTATAAGCGTCATCATGCCGGGGTTTTTGTCTTTTAACTCACTGACACCGCCGGTAATAAACGGCCAACCACCATAGAAAAAGATAAAGGTAGCAAGCACAAACAAAATATATTGGTTGTACGGAACCTGCCAATCAACACCAATAAAACTTTGAATCATTGGCGACATGATGAGAATTGGAATCGTCACGATTAGGGAAATGTAGAAACGTTTCTTAAAATCCTTCACCATATCTCCGTGATCGTGATGGTCGTGGCCCCCATGACTATGCCCATCGTGTGTACCATGCTCGTGATGGTCATGTTGTTCATGCTCGGCATGATTGTGATGACTGTGCCCACCATGTTCATGATGATTGTCAGCACGATTATGATCATGATTTGCCATACATATCTCTCCTTTACATTAATTTTTCCTTTCAAATAATATTTTTGAATTCCCGTGCACTGTTATTTAAAATTTATCCTTCCTAACAACGTTCTATATTACTATACCCTCGTAATGTATATAAAAACCATTTTAATACTACCTGTTTTTCATAAATGCAATTTTGGCTATCCACACAACTTTTTTGTATCTTTAATTTTCCCAACTTTAACTGTTTTATAAGTCAATATTCAAAAAGCACTCAGACCAATAGTTAACCTAAATATTTCCCAGTTACTGCTGCCTAAATGCTCCCAATCCCCTTCTAAACAACTCATAAGTGAGCAGACATCCCTAATTTATCCACTTATATCCAACACCCCATACGGTCTTAAAATGTTCATCAATTGGGAACCCAGCATGTCTGATTTTCTCTCTTATATTTCGTACATGCGAATCAACGGTCCTTCCCTCTATATTGGAATGATACCCCCATATCAATTCAATTAGCTGTTCTCTGGAAAAGACTTGTTCCGGTTTTTTCATTAAAAGCCCAATCATGGCAAATTCTTTTGGGGTGAGCTTAATCGGTTGTTGTTTGTAGGAAAGTTTGAAATGATCTTCATCCCATAGCAGACCATGTACTTCAATGTGATTAACAGGAATTCTTCTACGTAACAGGGCCTCTATCCTAGCAATTAATTCATCTTCATTAAATGGCTTTGTAATATAGTCATCTGCACCGAGTTTCAACCCTTTAACAATATCCTCATGTTGATCCCGAGCAGTTACCATGATAATAGGAACATCGGAAACGCGCCTTATTGCCTTGCAAAGTTCCCACCCACTCATCTTGGGCATCATAATGTCCAACAATACAATATCAAATATTTCTTTTTCAATATAAGATAACGCGACATCCGCCCTCAAAGATTTTGTACAATTGAAATGGTATGGTTGCAAATATAACGCCAATAAATCGAGCATACGTTTTTCATCATCTACTAACAGTACCTTGTTCACCTCGGTCACCTCTTTTTAAAGTAATGATAAAGGTTGTCCCCTTTCCCCATTCACTTTGAACTTCTATCTTTCCACCATGTAATTCAATAATTTCCTTAGCAATTGCCAAACCCAACCCTGTTCCGCCACTCTGTCTGGAACGCGATTTTTCCACACGGAATAAACGATCAAATATATACGGCAAATCAGCTTTCGGTATCCCTTCGCCTTCGTCAGAAATTAAAATACGTATTTCTTGCGAGGTCTGTCTTACTTCCAGAAGGATCCGCTGACATATGGAAGAATGTTTTTTGGCGTTATCTAATATATTGATGAGAACTTGTTGAAATCGTTGCGGGTCAACAAAAGCGATAATATCCCCCGGACAATCAACAGAGAATACAATGTTTTTTTCCGCAAACACTGGATGAATCCGGTCCGCGACGGATTTAATTAGATTACATAAGGCAACATCTTCACGTTTAATTGAAAATTCATTTTGATCCACTTTGGCAAGTTCAAATAAAATTTTTACCAACTCAGACAACTGATCTGTTTCCTCACGTATTATTGCAGTGTATTCTTTTATTTCTGCTTCCGATGTGGTTTGGCGACTAATGATATCGGCATAACCTTTTATATAGGTTAAAGGCGTCCTAAGTTCATGTAAAATGCTTGCTAAAAATTCATTTCTTGCCGCCTTCAATTGTTCCAGATCGCTTGACAATTTGGTAATTGATTTCGCTAATTCTCCCAGTTCATCCTTACGCTCCGTATGCAGCTCAACCTTGTTTCTTCCCTTGCAAAGTTGTTCCGTTGCTTCCTTCATTTTGATTATCGGAAGTGTAATAAACCTGGACAGAATAAAGATTGTAATTATCGTCAAAACAATGGTAATGAAACCAATAATGACAAATTGATTACTAAGCTGATCAACTTTTCTTTTTACGGTATTTGTATTGGCAAACATAAATACATGGCCTTTATGCACGCCATTTATCGTAATCGGACTATCCGTTGCAATATATTGTTTCTGTTTCCATCGGTCTTCAACTATTTTACCCTTGGTAGGTATTGACCCATTATCTGTATGCTTAATTACATTTAGCATTTCCTGCTCTAAAGGATCCGAATGAACTATTACTTTCCCTTTTTCATCTGTTACAATTACGATAAAATTGGAAACTGACTCCATTATACCTACATGTTCCAATGTTGCTTCGTTAAAGTTATCTTCTAAGACATCGCGATGTGTATTCCCTCGTGCCAAAATACTTTCCATCACTTCATTAATTCTATCGTTTGCTAGATCTTTATAAAGGGCAAGAAATAAAAATGACTCAAAAACAAGGATAAACACAAAAAATAATAATCCGATTTTAAATGAAATTTTACTAAGCATAGACAACCTCTTGCTTTCTTTTGAAAAAATAGATTGCTACAAACAGCATAAGGAAAAAATATCAAGTTTTTGTGCAGAAATTTACTTGTTTGATTTCTATAATTGTGTGATCATAGGGAAATCTCCCCAGTTTATCATCATTTCCTTTTCATTCATCTATACTATACCCCCCAACCGTATATATGTCAATAAAAAAATAATACGCATTTGTGAAATAAGCCTAAACGAGGAACACCATCCAATCTGTAAATATAGACAGTGCTCGTTGTAGGTAGACATTTTATAATGTAGTCCAAAAATTGACACATGACACCCATGCTTTTTAAAATCACTTAGTCGCACCATTTCTAACTCAATATTTTTACTAATTGAAAATCCGGGCTTTACCCTGGCACCCATTTAGCACCAAGAATCATCGGAAAAGCGATTTACACCATCTTTGAAATATATATACTTATTTGTTATTTACCATTTCTCCAATTGAACCTGTTACAATAACCGTTTATTTTGTGAGGAAAATGAGGTATACTATGTATAGAAGGTCATATTATAATAAAAGACCGACCATGGTGGTACATGGAACGGTCTGATGTGTAACAGCCCTTCAAGGGGGCAGCTCACACGTTTGAGTTAGAAAAGTAACCAACCCAAATGCTGGCTAGGCGTTCGATGGGTGGTTACTTTTTTTGTTGTGACAGTATGGCTACAATTAAGGTTGCGAAAGAAATCATCACAATCAATGCTTCGAATACCGTCATATTATCACCCCCTTTCTTCAAAAAAGGGGTGAACTACCACCCATGAAAGCCCTATTACACTTACAGTAAGTATAACAAATAAATAGATTTTTCACATCAATCCCATGTCCACTTCTTTTAATTTTTCTTTTTTGGTTTTACCTTTTAGCCATTCATCCATATCTTTTTTCTCATTTTCAAATAAAGAATCATAAAAAGCTCCATCAAGCATCATTTGTTGTCCTTCTGTAAGATTGCCTTCTTTTCGAATCTGGTGATAAGGGTTAAAAAATTCACCATCTCCAATGTCTAGCCGATCCATACTAACAACCTTCAACTTTGAATTATCGCTTTCAGGAAATACAATATGGTAACGGGTTTTGTAGTATCTATTGTCATCCCGATACTTTTCTTCCAGCTCTTCCATAATTGCATTGCCTTTAGCGAAGTCCATCATTGAATCAGTCTCTAATTCTGGTGCCTCCGACCATTCAATAAATATTTGCAGTTTCTCTACATCTAAATCGTGTCGCTTTAACCACGCCTTGCACTTTATAATATGATCAAATTCTTCCGTCCAAGCCCCGTTCGTTGAATTATCCACCCCAACAACTACGTCATCAGCCACAAGATAATATAAGCCCTTTGTATGTTCTTCTACCATATTGTCAATCACATAATCCATTGCTGCTTTATTAACTTCTGTTAGTTCCGACATGTCTTTCCTGTCTTGAATGGCTCGCAAAAGCATATCTTTTCCATTTTCCGTACTTTTCACATGTTTTTTCATCAATTCAGGCTCCATAATCTCAATAAACTCAACTGCCGTTTCCCTTACTTCTTCCAATAACTTTGCTTTATCTTTTAATTCTTTTCCTTGTGTCCAGTTAGCAAGGTAGCTAAGGGAATAATCACTCGTATCAATACCAAAGTGCGATGCAACTGCATAAGCCGTCATTTCTGCTTGGAACTCCTTTTCTTTAGATGAAAGGTTAAAATGTTTCTCTGGTGTACCATGCAACTTAGCATGAGCCAATTCATGTATCAATGTTTTCACATTTTGTAATTCACCATTACGTGGGTTTAAACCAATATGATTATTTCTCTCACCTATACCCTGGTAAAATACACCTTTGGCAGATCCTAATTCCTCCAATGGCTCACCAATTGTGACATCTAGTTTGTTTCCTACCTTTTTCATCGCTTCTATCATATTTTGATAGTTTGCAACGTCACCTTCCAGCCATCTATTCGGGAAAATATCCGGGAGATCGCTAGCTTTTGCATCTGTTTGTGATACATCAAAAACACTCCCTTTCCCAAAATACAACTCACTTGCCTTTTTCTCCAATTCGCCTCTATTTATCAACTCTTTTTCCTGCTCAGTCGCCTTTTTAATGCTTTTCCATTTTCCGTTTGCATCTTTGAACCTCGGTTGTGTCTTGTTTGGTACTAAAATTTGAATCGCTTTTTCTCCTTTTTGCACCTGAAAGCCTTTTTCTTGCCAAAATTTATAGCTGCCCACTGCCTGCGCTCCTCTAAATTGATTCTGAATAAGAGCTGTGTTTCGTAATGAATATTGATAAAACTGCATCATAAACGCTAAGTGCTCAGCCATTTGTTCAGGTGTTTCAAAATATGAATCAATCGATTGATTCATTGTATCCGTTAAATGCTTCACTTCTTCTCTTTTTTGTTCAAACGTTTTTCTTTTCATGAAACATCATCCTTTCAAAATAAAAAGACTCCCATCAGGAAGTCCCATATCTACATTCCATATCTGCTATTTGTGCTTTAGACTTATTATCCAATAATTGATTCCTTTTCTCTTTTAGCCACACTTGTTTCGTACTTTCATCTAATAAATCTCCATTTGGTACGCTTGGGTCATGTTTAATTAAAGAGACATCCTTTATTGCTAGTTGTTCAGGACTTTTACTCAGAACTGTTCCATGCTCCTTTTCTTTGTTCCAAAAAGAAAGGCAATCATTGTAAAATCCATCCAAAACACGTTCCGTTCGTTGATCCATTGATTGGTTTTCTTCTATTTTAAATCCTGTGGCATAGTCAATCTCCCCAGTATCTACAACATAAACAAGCGTATCTTCTTCAACTTCTACATAGCCATCCTCACTATTAAAAGGCTTTAAAGCCTGCGATTGAATATGATCCTCTAATTCAAGGATTGCTTTTGTTCGCTCCTTTGGCGACACATAGTCAAATTCAACATCTAATTCTCCCCCTTTAATCAAGTAAACTTCACTGTCCCCAACATAAATTCGGGATCGAGATTTCGCTAATCTATTATTCAATTTCACTCATCCTTTCCTCAAAAACAAAAAGACTCCCATCTGGAAGTCCTCACATTTCCATTTCATCATTCATCGACTTTACTTGTTTCTTTTCCTCATCACGAAAATACTCTTTTAAATCAATCTGTACGTCATCATTAACTAATTTCATCTTTTTAAATTCAACATGATGAAATATATTATTCTGTAACTCATGAAATTTTTTATCAGAAAGCACATCATACATATAAACCATTACCAAATCATCATATTCTGAATGAGGATCTGTCGGACAAATATATAAATCTTCTTTATCCTCATAGTCACCATTTAACACCCAAAGTGAAACTTCTTCATTTGTATCAGAATTAGTAATATAAAAATCAGCAACTACGCCAACAAGATTTTCATTATTTGGTTCAATTCTAGCTTTATATGAATACATACAATTTCACCTCCTTCACTACAAAAAAATAGACTTCCCAAAAATATGGAAGGTCCATTCCAGGTAATCTCTTATACTGGTTCGCCATCTAATACGACAAATTTTTCCTCTACATCTAATGGAATCAACGCTTCATCATTAGCCTGATAAATCGTCACAACCGCATCTTTTGTTATTGCATCTACATTAATCTCTACTTCTCCATGATCTACAATAAAAACAACACTTGTTTGTTTGATTTCCTTTACGTACCCTAAATCAACCATTTTATATTCACCATTTACATACATATCCATTTCTATCATCCTTTCGGGAATTCAAATATTATTTTTTGTTCGGTTTGATCGTAGTGTAAATACGCATCAAAAGATTTACCCTTTTTGCTTGTAAATCCCTTTATTAAGTTCGTTTTCTCACCATTTAGTATTTTTTTTACGTTTGTTTGACTTATTACCTTGCCTAGAAATTTTTTCGGTAAAGTAAATTTACATCCTTCACGATAACGGCTGCATCCATAAAATTTTCCTTTATCCTGTATCTTGCCTCCTCCTTCCTTACAACAAGGGCACTTGCCAATAAAGAATTGTTCCTTCACTTGTTTTAATGCCTGTTCCATATTTCCAATTTTCTTAGGCGCATCTTTCATTAGGGATTGGATCATTTGCTTTATTTTATCGAGAAACAATTCTTGTGATCCTTCATTCTCCCCAATTTTGTGCAAGTAGGTTTCCCACTTGGCAGTCATTTCCGCACTGGATAAAAGTGTTCCCTTTACAGCCTGACAAAGTATTTTTCCTTTGTTCCTAACCGTGACTTTGTTCTTCCTAACTTCAATATATTTCTGATGTTTTAATGTTTCAATAATGCTTGCCCTTGTCGCTTCTGTTCCAATCCCTTCATTTTCTTTTAATGTGTGTTTTAATGCTTCATCCCCTACATCTTTTCCAGCATGTTTCATAACATTTATGAGTTGTCCTTCGGTATAATATTTCGGGGCTTTCGTTTTTCCTTCCGCAATATTCACATGTACCTGGCAAGATTCTCCTTCCTCCATGGAAGGTAATACGCTTTCTTGATCTTCCTTTTTCCTATCATTATGAGAAGCGAATAGTGCCTTCCACCCTTTATTTTTTTCAACCTTTCCTGTAGCTTCAAAACAAATGCCTTTTACATTAATCTCTATTTTGGTTTCTTCATACCCATAGTCAGGAGCAAACATTGCTAGCGTTGTTGCAACTACTTCTCGGTAAATATTCCTTTCCTTTTCGTTTAAAGTGTTTAAATCTGGTGTTTGTTTTGTTGGAACAAGCGCATAGTGTTCAGCAACTTTTGAGCCATCTACATATCGCTTCTGTGCATCAGGATAAACAACATCAACACGTACTCCCATGCATTCTTGATAGTTCATTAGATTGTTTTTGATATAAGCAAATTCACTATCTGTAATAAAGTGACTGTCCGTTCGTGGATAGGATAAAGCTTTCTTGTCGTATAGGCTTTGCGCAATCTTTAACACATCAGAAGGGCTATACTTCCATTTCTTGTTGGCTATACCCTGCAAAGAAGATAAGGAATGTAACTTTGGCGATTTTGTTTTCTTCACCTCTTTTTTCACATCTTGTATAATGCCATCATTTATACCTGTTGAAATACCTTTTTCTTTTAATATATTTTGTGCTTCGTCCTTTGTATCAAAGCGTTGTTTATGTTTCACTTCAAATGATCCATTTTGTACTTCGACTAACCCTTGAAATGCAAAATAAGGTTGGGAAACAAATTCCTCGATTTCCTTCTGACGTTTATATAATAGGTAAAGTGATGCTGTTTGTACCCTGCCAACACTAAATGCCCCTTTCATCCCTTGTTGCTGCAGAAGCAATGTATATAATCTGGAAGCATTCATTCCCACTAGCCAATCACTAAATTGCCTTGTTTGTGCTTCTTTATATAATGGAAGATAATGATTTCCGTTTTTTAAATTACGGAAGCCCTTTTGTATTTCATCCACTTCTAAAGAGTTAATCCACAATCGTTTTGTCGGTTTATTTGATGCACCAGCAAGAGTTATGATACTTCTTGCAATGTTTTCTCCTTCACGATCACAATCTGTTGCTACGATAATTTCGTTTGAGTCATTTAACAGCTTCTTTACCACTTTGAATTGTTTTTTCTTATCCCTATCTACTTGAAATTGAAAGCGTTCTGGGAACATAGGCAATTGTTCTAATTTCCATTCTTTCCATGATTCGTTATATTGTTCCGGAGAAACTAATTCGACCAAATGACCATAACCCCATGTTATATATGCTTTTTTTTGAAAAAACCGGCTGTCATTTATTTCTATATAACCATCTTTTTTACTGATATGTTGAAATGCATCTGCATACGCTTTTGCTTGACTCGGCTTCTCCGCGAGTATCGTCAATCCCATCATCTATCATCCCTTCTGCATTAACCCTCTATTTCTATGGTTTGTTTCCTTTTTTTAATCGGTTTTTTATTCTTATCATCAGCTAGTAATGTATGTTGAAAATCTTCCTCATCACAAATGGCAAAACCTAAATCAAATATCTTTTCTGCTATCTCCTTTTCGTTTTCGGCTTCAAGATCACCAACTGCTCCATACTCATCAAAAGTAAGTGAATTGCAATGCCCTTCCTTTTTGGTGCTTGGATGAATAATTCCTTCCTGATGTAACGAGGTATGTTGAAATATTTTTTCCCCTTTCCCAATTGCTTCCTCCATTTCGATTTTTAATTGCTCATCTTGTTCCACGGATTTCATAATGTATTGCCACAACGCTTCACTTTTAAGGTTATTTGAAGGAATTCCATCCCCATACCTCATTTAATAAACTCCTTTCTTCTTACCACTTCCTTTGGAGATTGTTCAGGATTAATCTGGACAATAAACTTTTCTAATTCATATCTGTTTAAAAGTTTTACATTACATGATTTTGCTAATTCCTTAGCTTGTTTAGTAAAAAAGGAATTGGTAACTATCCACGCTTCGTCTGCCTTATAATAATATTTCGATGCAAACACTTCCCGGACTGCATCCATACCCACATTATGTTTGTAACCATACCGTTTAGCCTGAATAACTATTTTGTTTTTACCTTTCAATATAACGTCTGCTCCATAGTCACCTGATTTTTTCGTCACCATTGGCCGATAACCTAATGACTTGAAAAGCACTTTTAAATACGCTTCAAATTGATAACCATCCATTCGGTCAACATCTCTGATGCCTGATCGTTTCATTAATTGATGATGTTTCTTCCTTTTGATTGCTTTCTTTATGCTGGGAAATACGTAAACCAAAAACAAAAGAACACCTAATAATATAAGTAGGTGTTCGTAATCTTTCACTATGCAATTTTGCCAGTAGCTCAACACACTCATCCTCTTTAAATTAATATCGTTCCATCATTTGATCAAATTCATCCATATCTCTTTCTCGCTTATAATCATGAAATGTTTTTCTCATGGCTTGCTTCAAACGAATAACAGAAACATGTAAATTGTGATTTCCCTTTCCACTGTATTGTTGTAATAAGTTTTGTTGGTTCTCCTTTTCAAATGCATGAAGCTGCCTCATCGCTATTTTTTGTTTAAAAACCGACATTCTTTCTTCTTTGTCAACAGCACGCATTTCCGCTAGAATTGCGTTCCCCATGCGCTTTTTTAGATCACCTAATTTCGTTTCTTTATATTTTTGATAATCACTTCCTTCACCATACATTTCTTTCATTACATTTACTTCTTCATCTAACTTTGTCTTTAATTCGTGAATCTTTTCTGGATGGAACTGTTCTAAATACATTTCTGTTATTTCATCTATATAAGGTCTGGCCTCATTAATAGATTGATAACCATAACGCCATTGTATTCGGTCATCAGGTAAACGATTCATCGCTTCTATAAATAATGCTTCTGTTTTGCGGAAGGAAGATAAAGAAATGTTATTTTCCTTTTTATAACGTATTGTTCCGCGCAATAATTCATCTATTTTATTCCGTTCATTCGTGCGGTCTAAAATTTTATTGGCAACTTGGGACTTCATCGTGTCCAGCGTTTTTGGTTTTCGTTTTGCTCGATATTCTTCATGCCATGTATTCGAATCCTTATCCAATACATTCATTCTTTCTCTTGTTGGATACAGTTCTACAGTCGCAACATGGACATGAATATTATCTGTATTATAATGTAGAGATGCAGTCCAAATTGCTGATTGCTGCATTCCTTCTGCCTGTAACATGGTATGCATTGTTTCACGAACAACGCTTCGCATTTTCGTTTCATCAACCGTATTAGTAGTCGGGTTGTATAAACTTTGCTTTGCTAACCATTCATTATCAAATGAAATGACATCTTGCCACATCGGTGATTCATTTTGTTGTGCTAGCTGAAACTGTTCTTTTACCTTTTGCTTTTCCTTGTCATCCAATTCGTCTTTACTAGAAGTAAATAATTCGCCTTGTTTTTCGTCATCATCCATATAATCAATGAAATTGTAGAACACATCAAAATCATTTTCCTTATTGGATGAGTTATTTATTTTCACATGCTTTTTCGCATCTTCACGATCCATATAATTAATATAATTATTAAACGCACTTGATTGTGGGGTAACAAATTTACTTCTTAATACAACAGCTGGACTCATTGTTTATTCCTGACTTTCCAATTGTTTTTTTTGCTTTAATTCTTGCTGTCGTTCATAGTCTAATTTCTTTTTCCGTTGTTTATGGATTCGTTTTTGCACTAATTGTTCTGCTTGTTCCATTCCTTTTGTTTTCAATTCTTCCGTGGTAATTAAGTTTTTAAATTTATTCACCAGGTAGTAATGGTTCATGAACTCTAGAATAATTTTTGTGTCACGATCAATAACATTACTTGCTACTTGAATACGATTCATTTTATCTTTCATGGATGCTAACTTTTCATCCAGTAAATTAGAAATAGTATGTTTCAAAAGGACGTGTTCTTCTTCTCTTCTTTCGAAATAAGCATCCACCATTAGGGCAACTGCATTTGCTTGTGACATGTGATTTTCATTCGCTATCATTTTAATTTTTTCTTTTGTTGCAGGGTTTAACATAAAGTATGCTCCCTGTCTTTTCTTGTCTGTAAGACTCATTTCAATTCACCACCCACGTCATCTACACCAAACGTTTTTTCTAAAATATGGTCGGCTTCTTTCGGATCCAACCCAAGTGCATCACATAAGATCAAGTATAATTTCAGCGTTCGTTTTTCCAAATGATCTAATCGTTTGAACGTCATTTCCAATCCATCAGCAACTTGACTCACTGTCACATTTAACTCTTTTTCCGCTAATTTAATTCCGTCAAACTTTACCTTATCCTCTACCATTCGTTTCAGTAATATATTCCTTGATACCTTTTGTTTTTTGGCTTCTTCATCCAATACCTTTACTGCACGAACATCCACATCACGAATTTTTATCTCCATATAGATCAACTCCTTCAATGCATAAAGAATGAAATAAGACAATCCCCGTTCACAAGGACAGGGATTGTTGAACAGGATAAGGGGAAAGTGTACCCACATAGCGTGGGTGACTAGGCAGAGCCTAGTTTTCCAGTAAGCCCATTTTTTCAATCGAAAATATACCTTTCATATAGGTTTTACATAGTCGTGTACTACTGCATATATAGGTTTTATATAGATTTCAAATGCTTATTTATCTTCTTTTTTTGATGACTTATCTTTCTTTCTCGTCTTTTGATCTTGCTTTTTTTGCTTCTTTTCGGCTTGCTCTTTTTTCTTTTTATCCTGCTTTTTCGCGTTTTGTTTTTGTGATTTTTCATGTTTCTTGTTCGTTTCTTGCTGTTGTTTCTGCTCTTTTATTTGTTGGTTTTCTTTTTCTATTTGATGTCCAGGATGAAGCAATGCATCGAGTTTTTCTTCCCGATTTTCATACTTCTCCTTGAGCTCTTTCACCTTTGATTTGTATTGTTCTACTTCATCTTCTGCACCGGAAATAGCATTCTCTTTATTTTCAATTTCCTTTTTACTTTCAGCTTGTTCATCTTTCGTTTCATATTTCATTTCACTCTTTAACGATGTTTTTTCTTTTGTTAAAGTTGAAACTAATTCTTTTTGGAAAGGAATATTTTCATCAATGATAACGGCAATTTCTTGTTTAATTCGTTCCATATCTTCGATGATCGCTTCTTTTTGATATGCTTTATCCGATTTTGCAACAAGATTTTTATTTACTTCAATCTCACGATAATCACCCACGACAACTACATCTTTTGGCTTTAACAAATCAGATTTTTTAATTTTATCTGATTCAGTTGTAGCAACGTCACTATCATTCTTTAGTTGCCGTTTATACTCTTGTTTTAATATTTTTTCGTCACGATGTTCCGTTACAAACAAACCGATAACATGATATTCAGTTGGAACATTTTCAATATGAACGACTATCACATTGTCGGATTCATACACCTTCTTTGCTTGATAGGTTTCTTTTGACACCTTTCCTTTTGCTTCAAACGTAAATGTCGGTTCTGCTGCATCTGTTCCCGTATGGACTGTTTCAATTGTCACTTCCATGAGTTGGTTTTTCGGATTATATTCCCAACTTCTTAAAATTAATGTTGTCTGGCTTAACCCATTGACGGATTCGTTATATGGCGTTTGTGCGATTGCACTGTCATCATACATCCATGATTTAGACGTAAAAAAAACACCAAACAAAACGCCTAGTGTGATGATTATGCCAATATATACCTTGTTTTCTCTTCCACGGTTTAATTTATTTTTCACAGTACGAAATACTCCTTTCCACATCAATTATCACTTGTTAAAAATGATTTGATATATGGCATTGGATCCACTTTCTCATCATCAATTAAAACCTCAAAATGAAGATGAGGTGCAGTGGATCCTCCAGTGGAACCAACATGACCTATCACATCACCAGCTTTTACTTTCTTTCCAACAGAGATCCCTTTTTCATTCATGTGACCATAACGAGTTTTAACTCCATTGCCATGATCAATCTCCACATACCACCCATAACCCTTGCCCATATTCTCTAAAGTTGAGTCAAAGGTTGTTCCGTTCGATTCACTTATGGTAACTTTTCCATCAGCAAAAGACACAATTGGTGTATTTCTTATACCGGAACTCGCAATGTCTACACCAGCATGAAATGTTGTACAATTTCCACACCCTGAACGATACCCAAATCCTGATGTGATAGTTTTAGTATAAGGAGATACCCAAGACTTCCCACCGATTAATTCCGTATCAGCATGATCTTTGGCTTTGCAATTCATAGTTAGTCCACCTAAATTTGCGGTTAATTTCTTCATGGTTGGTATCCAATGTTGATTTAAATTGTTTGGATCATTCTTTGCACCAATCGGAGCATACACTTCTCCAAGTTGTTCAATCGTCACCAAGCCATCTTCAATAATACGGTTATATAATGTGACTGCCATTGCCTCCAAACCATCTTTCAATGTAGGAAAGTGTTGGAGCGTTTGCCAATCCGTTGCTGGATCCATTATCCCACCAGGGTTGTTTTTATTAACTACTCCACTGGATGTTCCATAACCTGTTTCATGTAAGGCAATGGCACCGAAAAGAATAGGATCGATACCTTTTTCTCTGGATATTTCAAGAATGTCATCACCATGTCCTGTGAGAACACCGGAACGATCTTTATGCTTAAAGTAACTATTCCATTCCTCTTGATTCATCTCACCCGTTGGAGAGCAAATATAACCAGTTCCACCTTCTCCGCCATTATGTTGATCATTATTCTGATGATCAACACTTCCACTTAATGCACCGATAATCGCTAGCAACAATGTACAAAGAATAAGAAAGATAAGCACAGGAATAATGTTTGCAATCAAAAAACTACCTGTTCCGATAAGTAGCTTTTTCCTTACAATATGATTTGCTAGTTGTTTTAAACGCTTCACCTCTTATCCTTCCCCTCTCCTTCCATGTTTTGATTATTTGGCGTAATCATGTCACTAACTAACCAATTTTCACCTTCCTTTTGCAATGTAATATAGTATAGCTGCATTGGTTTAGATATTGATTTCCCTTTTACGGTCACGTGCCAAGTGGCAAAAGCACCAAACGTTATTTCTCCATCTTCCAAAGGTTTTGAAGCAAATAGTTCAATTGCATCCAAATACCTTTTAGCTTTTTCATCTTTAAAGTTTGTCATTTCCTTTTTTACTTTTCCAAGAAAACCTGATGTGACTGCACCATCCCATTTATCCCAATCTGTTATTTGCAATAAATAAAGAGCAAGCACTTTTTTCACTTGCTCTTTCACCTGTTCCACTTCTTGTTTACTATATTGGTTGATATATTTTTGTTCTGAATCCACTTTTCCCTGATTTTTTTCCGTGTGTTCATTTTGCTTACTTTCCTCTTTGGTTTCTGTTTTCTGTGCCTCTGTATTCTTATCTCCATCATCTGTTAATACATCGTTAATTTTATCTTCATCTAAACCAGCTTGCTTTTCGGCATCTTCTGGCTGTTCAGTTTTCTGAAACATTTCCTTTGGATCTTGTTCTTTTGAATCATCAGCAGTCCATTTCCCAATGTAAACAATAGCAATTAATACTGTCACCACTAATAGAAAGATAAACTTATAAAACATTCGCTTTTCATGATTATCTTCCCGCATATTTTTACAGTCCTCCTCTAAACAACCTTAATTCTTCTTCGCTGGCCTCAATGGATAACATAATATTTCCAACACCTGATATACTTAATAAACAATCTCCTTGCTGAAGTTGAGGGACATGCTCCAGTTCACTTTCCGTCAGTTGTCCCTCAAAAATCGTCCGCAAGGAATCCAATGTGTTTGAATCTTGCTGCATAACAAACTTATATTGTGTTAACTCAAATAATGTGCGTATTTTTGTGACAGTTGCCGTATCTTTGTTATCTGGAACAAAGTCACGGATAGACTGACTTGCTAAAATCATCCCACCAAAATATTTCCGTGCTTCTCTTGCAAAGTCTGTTATAAATGAAACAGCTAACATGTTTTCGGCATTGACTAAACGATGTGCTTCATCAATCATAATTAAAAATCGGACTGCATCATCGGGATCGAACGTTTCATTTTGATACATCTGTTTCATTTGTCTTGCTCCCACTTGAATCAAGTTATCCCAAATTAAATTTAACGTATTATACATTTGTGCTTGAAACACATTCTTTTCTAATTTTGTCAGGTTACGAATGGAAAAGAATATCACTTGCTCATCTGTTATATCCTGAATCGTTGTATGACCATTAAATAATGAGGCATAGCTGTTCACTAAGTTATCAACCACTAATTCAATTTTCTCCAGGCGTTCCACCCGAGAAATGGATAATTCAGGTCGTATGGTTCGTTTTTCCGGATTATCATATAACTGTTCTCGAATATATTCCAACAAGTCACTAAAGATTGGATATTCCTCATTCGCTAATGTCGTAACACCTTCTGTTTTAATTTTCTCCATGAAGCCTAGAGATTCATAAAACATTCGTAATATCTTTTTAAACTCCTCGATTTCTTCTGTAGAAGGACTGCCAGCAAGAAATTCATAAAAAATAGCAACCTTTGATATATGTTGCATAAAACATTGTTTTTCGTATTCTTCGAAACTGGACTGTTCTTCCTTATAATTGCCTTTATCATCTGCTCGATAGACTTGTAATGGATTAATAATTCCATCGCTGCCATCTAGGCTAATGGATTGTCCCCCCAGTGCACTGACTAATGTTTTAAACTCACCTGTCACGTCAAATCCTCGAATAAAGTTTCCTCTTGCCTCATTATCCATTAATAATTTTTTCAAAGTAGTAGATTTTCCAGCCCCCATCTTCCCAACAACAACTGCATTGTAAAACCGTCTTAATTTATCATTATGGAACAAATCAAACAAAACATTTCCACCAGTGAATGACGTGCCCAAGAAACTACCCGTACGATCGTTTAATTCTGAAAAATGATATGGTAACCCAGAAGCAAGCGTAATCGCTGGCATTCCTTTTCCCTCCCTTTTATTAGGAAATCTAATTTGTTGTTCATAAGGAAGAAACAGTGATTGCCATTCATAGTATGTTTCATTCAAAAATATTTGTCCCTTAAATCCAATGGAATTGAGTTTAGATATGGTTTGTTCCACCTTTTTTTCTAATTCCCAGATAGTCGGGGAAGCAACAAACAAGCGAATATGAAGAAGTTTAATCACTTCCCCCATTTCGGAAATTTGTTGATATAGATCTTCCATTTCTTTATAACCCCGTTGTGCATCCATACGATCAGATTCCTGTTTCGCACTACGAAAACGGACATCATGTTCCACCATGCTTTTATTAATTGAACTAATCGTTTCATCCTGATCTATCGTTGTAACATCAGCCACAACGGTAACATCATACATCGACATCACTTTATCCAACCAAAGCAAACTGACATTAGAAGGATAATCCCAAACATGGATGCAGGCTTCATAACCATCTCCTTTTTGAATGTACTTATCTTTAAAATTAATGCCCCCTTGGGGTTGTATCATCGTTAAAAATGCTTTATCTAGTTTTGGTTTCTTTGACTTCTTTTCTTTCTCAATAAAAGCCTGTGTTTGTTTTTCCATATATCTTATCCCCTCTTTAAAGTTGCGTATTTTGGTTATTTAATAGAAACAATACCTGTTCTTTTTTATTTTTAGGTAGCTTCTGTAACGGAAATGAACTTTGCATACCTTGCATGCAATCATGTTTCCTGTCTTCCAATTCTTCTTTGTCAGCTGCATAAATAAACATGAAAAATTCCCGATTATAACGCTTTCTTTCTAAATACTCAAATTCAAATAGCTTTTGTTCAATGTACTTTAAACGTGCGGGGGTCTTTGCCTGTCTTTGTTTTTTCAGCCAATAAGCTCGTTGTACTTCTGTATTAGTCGGAAAGTTTAAGATTACTTCCTTGAATGAACGAAAATAACTTCTGAGGAATTGTGCCCGATTTAATAATAAGTAATTTAAGTCTGCATCATTTAAAGCATGAATATTTTTCGTTTGCACTTGGAAAATGTCCATGACCCCTTCTTTCAGTAAAATGTAATCGTCATGGATTTGAACAAAAGGAAGAATATCAGATGTTTGTTTTAACATGTTGGGCTTTTTTTCTAGTTCCTTCATTTTTTTCTGAAATTCTTTTTTCACTTTCCGGTTTTGTTTAAGTTTTTGAAATAGCTTAATTGTCTTTTTCTCATTTTTATTAATTGTTTTTAAAACCTCACCTGCCTTTTCTTTTTGCAATTTGTCATCTTGCTTTTGCTGATCGGATTTTATCAATTTTACAGGTTTCATTCTGGTTACTTACCCCCCTATCTTTTTGCATCTGTTCATTCATTACTTCGTTTCGATCCATCGCATGATACGTTCCTTTTTTATGTCGAAACATCAATACTATAGATTCATAATTACGTTTTTGGGGGTTGTTCCCACTTGGTAGAAACAAATAAATCATTCCTATTATTGCTACACCAAAATAAAAAAGGACAAATAAGCTATGCACCAATTCTCGTAAGATCGTTAATAATAAAAGAGAGCTAATCAAAATAATGACTAGCTCCCTCATTTCTAATCCTAAAATTTTGGGCTTGGATTTAATCTCTTTGGGTATCTCGTATTTCACTGTTTTTCAGTCCCCTTTTTTCTATTTTGATTTGTTTGGCCTGTTGTACGTTTCCCTTAAATCGACTTAATTTTTGTCCAATATCATAACCTGTATTATGTGCTCGTGAAAGAAAATGACTTGCACGTTGTACAGTACGATTTCCACCAAGTAACGTGTGTTTTCGTTGAGGGTAAATATGTCCTTGACTACCTTCGTTAACAACTGGTTTATGCTGACTGGCTGAAGATGATCCCCCAACACCATTTCTAGCAGACACATTACTTGTTTTGATAGGAATAGTACTTGCAAGCGAATTACTAGGACTACTTGGAATACTTGCGTTTGGCTTTGTTGGTACAGTATTTTTTCCGTTTGTTGATGTACTTTTTTTCGGTTCCATAACATTAGGATTATTTACTGTGTTCGTTGAAAATTGTCGTTCATTGCGGGACTTTCCTTGATTTTGATCACGTGGAGGAACAGGCTTCACATTGTTATTTCGCATACCATCTTTCATTCCTTTGTACGCACCAACCCCTCCAGCCCCGATACCTCCGGCTGTTTTGCCACCAGTTTTAACAACTTTTCCAGCACCTTTTCCTACCATGGATGCACCAGCACCAGCCATTTTTGTTCCAGCATACGCTCCCATCATTGCTTGCCATCCTGAACGAAGTCCAGCATCTATTCCCATTGTTCGCTGTACGATGTCGGGAGCATCAATAAGCGCCCATGCCCCGGCAATCAGCAGGATTATTACTCCAACAATACCAATCTCCTGTTCCAAATCGTTTGCCCATTGTGCATATATAATGAACAATTTCAGGAGCACAATCATCACAAAGATAACTGCAAACGTACTAACAATTTCCGTTAATACTTTCTTTAATCGTTGACCACCTGTTATATCCGTTGATGCAGTGAACATAGCGTATATTTGATGGAAAGCTAAATCAAACATCGCACGACCAATTTTTAGGGTCGTTATGATTAAAGCAAATCCTGTAACAGCTAATATCGTAATTGCAATAGCCCAATTGACGTGATACCGATAATAGCTTTGCTGCCCTAAATTTGTAGCTGGCACAGTGTTTTCACTTAATTTTTCAATTCTTGAAGTACCGTCCCCGTTTTGAACGAGTGTATGTTTTAAAAACTCCTTTTCATCGTTTGTTAATTCTTTAACCCAATCTTCCGTTGTCCAGCTAAACCATCCTTCATCCTCATAGATATCAAGCTTTTCGGTTACATCTATCAAATCAGGATTATTCAATTTGTTCGCATAATAATAATTACTTGTGCCGATTTCTTTATTTGTTGGATGAGGAGGATGTGGCAATGTGTTCTCATCTCCCATCACAGTGTCTTTGTTTAATCCATCTGCGTAATTAAAATTACTATCCAGGTAGTATTTTAAATCAGCAACATTTCGTTTTAACACATTATCAGAGATGTTCCAGTCAAGTCCCAAATCCTGTGTAAATAGTTACAATGTTCACCACGTATGGTGGCAGAAAATACAGCCAAAATTACA
>NZ_JAROCA010000047.1 GCF_030732005.1 Tigheibacillus jepli
GCTGAAGGGATCGGTCTTGAAAACCGACAGGGGTGTCAAAGCCCGCGGGGGTTCGAATCCCTCTACCTCCTCCATACTAAATTAAAAGCGCATAAAATTGGAGAGATACAATAGCACTGCTATCTTGCTTGGATAGCGGTGCTATTTTAATTTAAGGCAATTTTGTCGAAAAATTAATCGTTGAGGCATCGGCCTTGTAGACAATATAAAAACCATTGAATTATTTTACATGCTCGCAGATTCTATCATCTTGATTATAGGACCCGAATGGCTGCTATTCGAATCATTCATCCTCCTCTTTGCTAACAAACGACTGTAGCATCGACATTGGCAGATGGAATCGCTCCTCATTGATGTTTACCATGTTCATATCATCTTCGTTTTCCTGCATATCTTGTTCCTTGATATGCTGCACGGCACGATGCAGTTTTTCCATCCGGTTATCCAAATCGTTGGCGATTTTGGCTGTCTCTTTCAATTCTGCAAGTAAGTTTTCGGGAATTGCTTTGCTGTATTTGTAATAAATCTTATGCTCCAGGCTTGCCCAAAAATCCATTGCAACGGTTCGGATTTGCAATTCGACATGAACATGTTCTTCCCTATCCGACATGTAAACCGGAACTGTGACAATTAAGTGCAGGCTCTGATAGCCATTTGGTTTTGGGTGCTTGATATAATCCTTGCAAGTGACAAGTGTGATATCCTTTTGGTTTTGAATCATTTCACTCAGCAGGTAAATATCCGAAGAAAAAGAGCAGACAATCCGAAAACCGACAATATCATGGATATTTTTTTGAATGGAATCCAATGTAACCGGAAGCTTTTTACGAATTAATTTTTTGTAAATACTTTCAGGAGATTTGATCCGTGATTTGATATGTTCAATCGGATTATAGTCATGAAAATGCTGGAATTCCTCTTTCAAAATCATCAGCTTTGTATTCATTTCATCAAGTGCGAATTTATAAGTCATCAGGAAACGGGTCATGTCATTTCTAGCTTTTCTCATATTTTCTATTTGTTGCTCATTCATTGCAATGCCTCTTTCTTTATGAAGTATATTCTTTTCCATTATAAGAGAATTAGGTAGGCTTACCAAACATAATAGTCGTTTTGCGTCAGCATCTTGACAATTTCAAGGGAAGCCCCTATATTAAGGACAATTATTCGACTGTAATGAAAGAAATGGAGGATGGCGCATGCCGGAAAAAATCGCCTTTATTGGAGCAGGGTCAATGGCCGAAGCGATTATCTCGGGAATTCGGGAAATGAATGTGTATGAAAAAGAACAAGTTTGGGTGACAAATAAAGAGAACAAGGAGCGGCTGCAGTACATGAAGGATCGCTACGGTGTGCGGTGTACAGCTGAAAAGGCAGAAGCTTTGCAGGATGCAGCAATCGTTGTGCTGGCAACCAAGCCATATGACTTGAAAGATGCCGTGTTGGATATTGTTCCATTATTGCAGCCCGAGCAGCTGGTAATATCCGTCGTTGCGGGGATTTCAACGGATTATATAGGCTCCTTGCTGCAACAAAATACGGCTATTGTACGGGTAATGCCAAACACATCTGCTTCCATTGGCATGTCGGCTACTGCTATTGCCGCGGGAGAATTTGCTGCTACAGACGATATGAAAAAGGCAAAAGCATTGTTTGAAACAATTGGAACGGTGGAAATTGTTGATGAAGAAGCAATGCATACAGTGACAAGCATTTCCGGCAGCGGACCGGCATATATATACTATTTGGTTGAAGCGATGGAAAAAGCAGCGGTAAATGCAGGATTACAGGCAGAAGTTGCAAAACAACTGATTGCACAAACCGTACTGGGCGCGGGTGAAATGCTGAAGAAATCCGGAGAAAATGCAGCAGCACTGCGCAAAAAAATTACCAGCAAGAAAGGGACAACAGAAGCTGGCATTCAGACACTTGCCGCACACCAATTCCAACAGGCAGTAATAGATTGTGTAGACAGTGCCAGAAAACGCTCCATTGAACTTGGAAAACAGAATTAGGATGCATGAGGAGGTGTAATCATGCCCATTTGTAGCCATTGTAAGCATGAATGGACATACAAGCAGGCATTGAAAAGCTCATTTCGTATCACAAAAAAATGCCCCTATTGCGGCGAAAACAATTATGAGGACAATAAACAACAGGGCGGTCTTTTCGCGATCCTTTCTGTCGTGGCGTTCATGTTGCTCAACATTTTATTCGACATTCCGCTCTCATGGGTAATTACGATCGCCATCATCTATTTGACAGCTTTCATCTTTATTCGACCGCCATTTATCAAATTACATTCCGAACAGCGACCTTACTGGTAACTGCGATAAAAAAACGAAGACACGTTTGTCTTCGTTTTTTTATATCACCTTATTTTATTAATTGTCTTGTTTTCCAACGCCGGGAATGCTGGATAGCCCTGCCGACTTTTTCCAGAACCGGTTCGATGGAATGCTTTTCATTCATCAAATCATAATCCGCGATATTAAGCCGTAGTACGGGACAAGCATTGAAGTTGTCAATCCATTCTTCATACCGGCGATACATTTCTTCCCAGTAGGCGATTGGTGTGTTCTTTTCCATTTCTCTACCGCGTAGTTGAATCCGGCTAATAATTTCATCAAGGCTACCTTCCAGGTAAATCAGCAAATCCGGATGCGGAAAATAAGGTGTCATCACCATTGCATCGAATAAATTTTTGTACGTTTCATAGTCCACTTCCGACATCGTGCCGTTTTCGTAATGCATTTTCGCAAAAATCCCGGTATCCTCATAGATGGACCGATCCTGTACAAAGCCGCCACCATATTCAAAAATCTTCTTTTGTTCTTTGAAACGCTCAGCCAAAAAATAAATCTGCAGGTGAAAGCTCCAGCGTTCAAAGTCTGCATAGAATTTTTCCAAATAAGGATTGGTGTCTACTTTTTCAAATGATGTTTTAAATTTCAAGGCATCTGCCAGTGCCTGGGTCATCGTTGATTTGCCAACGCCGACGGTTCCTGCGATGGTAATAATGCTGTCATGCGGGATGTTGTATTTTTCCCTGAGATTCATTGCTTCTATTCCCCTTTTAATAATATATATGGTACTAGGCTTTAAAAATCGTTGCAGGCTTGTTTAGATGCGACACCACTTGCTGATAGATGCGTTCAAGATCCTCTTGGTGCTGGACAAAATCACATTTGTCCCCATCAATGCGGATAACCGGAATTTCCGGATGCATTTTTTCAAAGGCGTCCATATATGTTTCATAGTCTGCAGCCAATTGCATCAGATAGGATGGCTGTATGTTTTGTTCAATATCGCGCCCGCGGCGTGCGATGCGCTTTAATAATGTATCCAGGCTTGCATGCAAATAGATGATCATGTTCGGAAGCGGCATGTCTTCTGTCAAAATCGCATAAATGCGACGGTATTTATCCAATTTATCTTTAGAAAGCGTGCGCGACGCGAAAATCATGTTTTTAAAAATATGATAATCAGCAATGACGGGTTTTTGCTGTTGCAAATATTTTTTGTCGATATCCTCCAGTTGCTTGAATCGATTGCAGAGGAAAAACATTTCCGTCTGAAAACTCCATTCGGCAATATCATCATAAAATTTCCCGAGGAACGGATTTTCTTCGACGATTTCCTTCAATAAATGAAACTGCAGCTGCGCAGATAGCTTTTTTGCAAGCGAGGTTTTTCCAACGCCAATCGGCCCCTCAATTGCAATAAAAGGTACCTCTGTCATGGGTGTTCCTCCATTTCGTGTCCAATACTAACCAATCTTATTTTATCATACTACGCAAAGATGCACCATTGGAGGAGAGCAAAAAAGTATTGTTATTTATGCAAAATATTGTATAATAGTAGTGTTACACATTTGATCAATTTATCCATAAATGCCCCCGTAGCTCAGGGGATAGAGCAATGGTTTCCTAAACCATGTGCCGCAGGTTCGAATCCTGCCGGGGGCGTTGCTTCAAATCTCAATCACATAAGAGCAAAGATAAGAAGTGGTACCTTTCAACTTTTTGTTGAGGACCACTCTTTTTATTTTTTAAGAAAGTATAAAATTCAGGCTGAATGAACGTCACTTTAGGGTGCAGCCACGTCTGGCTCCAGCGCCCAGCAACAGCAGGGCTTTTTGATGGGGCAAGTAACCGCAGCCCCAAAGCGCTCCAGTTTGTACTTTGCTAAACGGGCGCTTGCCCTTTGTTCTTTTGCTTCTGTAGAAATTTGTCAGAACAAATCATATTCCAAAAAATTACTATTTCCAACCTGTCGAATTTCTGTTAAAATTATTTTACTGTCCAAAATTCTATCCCAAAAACCTTTTCGCGCATCTTGGCGAAAAGCAACTCGCCTAACAGATTCAAACCCACTACTATCTGAATCGCCCAATAAAACAGAATATTAGTTAACGACCGAAGGAGGGCATAATATGAGCTTGACGAAAAAAATTCTGATTGCGCTAGTAACAGGTGTGATTGCAGGTATCATTTTGACATTTGTACCTGAAAATGTATTCCATTCTTTGGATACGTATGCTTTGACACCAGTTGGACAAATATTTCTAAACTTGATTATGATGCTAGTTGTACCAATTGTATTCGTTTCTATCGTGCTTGGTACTGCAGGACTCGGTGACCCGGTGAAACTTGGAAAAATCGGCATTCAAACGATTACGTTCTATTTGGCAACAACTGCGATTGCATTGATTATCGGTGTGGCTGTAGCGTATGCTTTGCACCCAGGACATGCCGGCGTATTCAATATTAAGGATGCCAGCTATGAACAAAAAGATGCACCGCCGATTATGGATACAATCGTCAACATTATTCCGCAAAACCCGATTGAAGCCATGTCGAGTGGAGATATGCTGCAAGTAATTGCTTTTGCAGTATTTATTGGCTTGGCCATCGCTGTATTGGGCGATAAGGTTGCCGGTATTCGCAGACTGTTTGAGCAGGCGAATGAAATCCTGATATTTCTCATTAACGGTATTATGGTAACGGCACCATATGGCGCATTTGCACTGATTGCCTCGGCCATCGGAGGAGCAGGGTTGAATGCAATTGGTTCCATGGCGATGTACATGGTTGCGGTAATTCTCTCGCTGTTCATCCATGGAGCAGTCACCTACAGTTTGGCAATTAAAGGACTTGGCAAAGCAAGCCCGATTAAATTTTACAAAGGCTTTTTCCCTGCAATGTCTGTTGCTTTCAGTACATCCAGCTCCAGTGCTGCCTTGCCGGTTGCCATGAAAACAGCACAAGAAAACCTTGGCGTCAGAAAATCCATTTCAAGTTTTGTACAGCCGCTTGGCGCCACAATTAATATGGATGGGACAGGCATCATGCAAGCAGTTGCGGCTGTCTTTATTTCACAAGTGTATGGTATTCCGCTTAGTTTTACGGATATCGTCTTGATTATTTTGACAGCAACTTTGGCAAGTATCGGCACAGCAGGTGTACCAGGGGTCGGTCTGGTCATGCTGGCAATGGTACTCAAACAAGTTGGATTGCCGGTTGACGGAATTGCATTAATCATCGGAGTAGATCGCCTCTTGGATATGCTGCGGACTTCCCTGAATATAACCGGAGACGCTGTTTGTGCCTATGTTATTTCAGAAAATGAAAAACGCAAGGACAAGAATCACCAGAAAAAACAGGCCACAGCAAAATAACAGCATGCCAAAAAAAGACGTGGGAGCATCGGAAGCATCCCATGTCTTTTTTTTAAATCCGCAAACTCTGCCAATAAATAACGAATAAAGCGTTTTACTTTCAAATGTTCGCAAATTATTCTAAAATAGAAAGTAATTTAGTAAATCCTTTAATTTATTTTATTCCGTATGTAAACGGTTGCAAATTAATTCATGTTGGGGTGATGAGAGATGGATATGCAGAAGATTCCTGCAAGAGAAGGAAATCACAATCTAAAAGACTATCAAAAAATGAGGGAATCATTTTCATGGGATGACATGAAAAAGAACTTCAGCTGGAGTGAAACAGGTAAAGTCAACATTGCGTATGAAACAATTGACCGTCATGCGGATAACCCGGATACAAAAGACAAAGTGGCACTGATTTATTCTGCACCGGACCGTGAAGAAACACGGACATTTGATGAATTGCGCAAAGAAAGCAATCAATTTGCCAATGTCTTGAAAAAATATGGCGTAAAAAAAGGCGACAGAGTTTTCCTGTTCATGCCGCGCAGCCCGGAATTTTATGCAGCATTCTTTGGCATTTTAAAAATAGGTGCGATTGCCGGCCCGCTATTTGAAGCGTTTATGGAGCAGGCTGTACGTGACCGCCTGCAGGATAGCCAGGCATCCGTGCTTGTCACAACACCTGAACTGCTACCGCGTGTGCCACAGGATGATCTGCCAGATTTACAAAAAATCGTCCTTGTTGGCGAAAATGATGAAAAAGATGAAAAATACATCGATTATCAACGAGAAATGGAAGCGGCATCGGATCAATTCGACATCGAATGGGTAGATTTGGAAGATGGCATGCTGCTGCATTACACATCGGGTTCGACTGGCAAACCAAAAGGCGTTTACCATGTCCATAACAATATGATTCAGCTTTATGCCACCGCTGATTGGGTGCTGGATTTAAAAGATGATGATATTTATTGGTGTACGGCTGACCCAGGCTGGGTAACCGGTACAAGCTATGGCATTTTCGGACCATGGCTCAAAGGGGTAACCAACGTGATTCGCGGCGGTCGCTTTACACCGGAATCCTGGTATGAAACATTGCAAGACAATAAGGTAACGGTTTGGTATACTGCGCCGACTGCACTCAGAAAAATGGTGAGCGCCGGAGAAAACCTGCCGGAAAAATATGATTTGTCTTCGCTCAGACATGTACTCAGTGTCGGGGAACCGTTAAATCCAGAAGTTATCACTTGGGGACTGAAAGCATTGAATTTGCGCATACATGATACATGGTGGATGACAGAAACGGGTGCGATGCTAATTGTCAATCTCCCTTCCGAAGAAATCCGTCCAGGTTCCATGGGGCAGCCAATCCCCGGCGTAGAGGCAACGATCGTGGATAATGAAGGAAACGAAATTCCACCGAATCAAATGGGAAACCTGGCAATAAAAACTGGCTGGCCATCAATGATGCGCGCCATTTGGAACAATCCAAGCAAATATGAAAGCTATTTTGTTAATGGCTGGTATGTTTCCGGTGATAGTGCCTACCGTGATGAAGACGGCTATTTCTGGTTCCAAGGACGTCTGGACGATGTAATTAATACATCCGGAGAACGTGTTGGTCCGTTTGAAGTAGAAAGCAAACTGATCGAACACCCAGCTGTCATGGAAGCCGGGGTTATTGGCAAGCCCGATCCGGAGCGAGGGGAAATTATCAAGGCGTTCATCACTTTGAATGAAGGCTACGAGGAGTCTCCCGAGCTATTGGAAGAAATACGCCAGTTCGTTAAAACAGGCTTGAGTGCACATGCTGCACCGCGAGAATTGGAAGTAAAAGACGCGATTCCAAAAACTCGCAGCGGAAAAATTATGCGCCGCCTGCTGAAATCATGGGAGCTTGGACTACCAACAGGAGATACATCGACTTTGGAAGAATAAATTAAAAAACGTTGGCCGCTTTCTACGGTCAACGTTTTTATATCTGATATGCTATTAGCCTTTTATATCTGTGGCAGGGCCAAAGATCTCAAAATGTATATCATCCTCTGCAACATCAAGGGATTTTAGATTTTGGTACATGGCTCGCATGAATCCTTTTGGACCGCAGAAATAGAAAGCAGCATCGTTTGTTGGAAGTACGTCCTTTAGAAATGCTGCATCAATAAAACCTTCCCTGTCAAATTGTCCTGCATCTGTTTCAGTCGGATGATCATATACGGTATAAGAAGTTACCTGCTTGCATGTCTTGGTCACCTCTTGCAAGCGTTCTTTCATTGCATGGAATTTACCGGATCTGGCAGCATGAATAAAGAGGACTTCTCTTTCTGGCTGCCAAATAAGTGCGCTTTCCAGCATGCTCATCATCGGGGTCAGGCCAACACCGCCACTAAGCAAAATAAGTGGGCGCGTATCATTCATATCCAATACGAAGTCACCGGATGGACAACTCAGTGATAAAATACTGCCTTCTTCCACGTCACGATGCAGGTAATTCGATACAATCCCCGCAGGATTTTCTCCAATCGGATCCTCCCGTTTGACACTGATGCGGAACGTTTTTTCATTTGGTGCACAGGACAAGCTGTATTGTCTTTGATGCGTATAATCCTCGCCGTCAATATCAGCTTTTACTGTTACATATTGACCCGGTTTAAATGTCGGAAGTTTTCCGCCATCTGCAGGTTCCAAGTAGAAGGATGTTATCACATCACTTTCTTTTACTTTGTCGACAACTTTAAAGTCCTTGTAATCTGTCCAGCCACCTTTTTTCACATTTTCCGCATACATTTCTTTTTCAATACCGATAAATGCGGCTGCAATTTCACCATAGGCAATTTCCCATGCGGCAATAACTTCATCCGTGGCTACTTCTTCACCGAGTACTTGTCGCATCGCCATCAATAAGTTTTCACCGACAATTGGATAATATTCCGGTTTGATATTTAGGCTTGTATGTTTATGGGCAACCGGCATGACTTGCGGGATAATTTCTGCCAAATTGTCAATATGCAACGCAGCAGCATAAACCATATTGGCAAGTGCGACAGATTGATCCCCTTTGCGCTGGTTCGTTTGATTGAAGATATTTTTTAATTCCGGGTGGTTTTGGAACAACAGTTGGTAAAAGCGTGCCGTAATTTCCGCACCCCGCTCTTGCAAAATCGGTACAGTGGCTTTCACAATTTCCTTGTAATCACTTTTCACACGATTAACTGTTTCTGTTGCCATACAATAACACTCCCTCATTATTTTAAAAGATGTATTTCAAATACATGTTAATTGTATGAAATTGTAAAAACGGTATCAATAGTGAAAAGCGGGTAAGTGTTACGATAATGTGAAGAAATGTGCATACTTCTGTGAAGGATGTATAGTAGCCTTGTTTTTTCTTTTAAAACATACAAATTGTTTCTATTAAGTTGCAAAACCAGCAATCTACGTTTTTAATGGGATGGGGGAAGGGTATTATGATATACATACAGCATGAATACGAGGAGATGAATCAATGTATCGAAAAATAACGACTATCTGTCTGTTGGCAAGCCTTTTGCTGCTTGGCGCATGCAGTGAAAAAGCGAGTACAACGGATAAACGGATTGTACATAATCAACCAAAAATGGACCAGGTATCGCGGGAAAAAGCAATATATTTTAAAGAAACTTTTGCAGCTGTCCAGCCGAAAAAAGACGCAGCCAAATTGCAGACAAATTATTCAGCACAAGAAAAAAAGGAAATTCCGCGTGCAGAAGCACACGGTGGCGAAGTGAAACGTAGCGTCCCCCTCGGGCAGACGCTTTTAAAAGACAAAACCGATCAAACGAATGGCCCATTGAAGAAAAATCGTCTTGTGGCATTTTATGGCACACCGTTATCGGAAAATATGGGGATTCTTGGTGCTTATCCTCCAAAAGAAATGATGGCAAAATTAAAGGAACACGCACAGGCATATTCTGATTTGGATCCTGAACGTCCTGCTATCCCAACAATTGAATTGATTGCAACAGTGGCGCAGCGCAGTCCAGGACCGGATGGACTTTACGTTACGCCACCAAATGACAAGGTCATCAAAGAATACGTGAAGCTGGCAAAGGAAAACCATGCACTGCTGTTACTGGATGTCCAATTGGGGCGTGCTTCCGTGATGCAGGCTGTAAAAGAGGTAGAGGAATATCTAAAATTGCCATACGTGCATTTAGCAATTGACACAGAATACAGTGTTGGTAAAGGACAAGTTCCAGGCGTTGATTTGGGGCATGTCGAAGGTGCAGATATCCAGGAAGCTGTCGAATATGTGGACCAGCTTGTTACAGCCAACAATCTCCCTGACAAAGTTGTACTGGTCCACCAATTTGGCAATGGTATCGTGCGAAATAAAGAAAAAATTCATCCGACGAACCATGTTGAAGTGCCGCTGAACTATGATGGATTTGGCGATGCCAACATCAAAATGAGCGCTTATGGAAAGCTGGTCCGCCAGCAGCCGATCCAGTATGGCGGTTTTAAGTTATTCACCAAAAATGACAAACCATTGCTGACGCCAAAGCAAGTACTTCAACTTGACCCAGCACCTGCAATAGTAAACTATCAATAGTTTGCCACTGAACAAGTGGCTGTGCAGATGGATAAACAGCCATGCGCTGATGTGATATAGTAGGCAATAGTCCAACCTATTGGGCTCTGAGAAATTGTAGCAAGGGGCGGTTATTTGTATGCAGTTGAAAAAATATACCGATTATGCGCTTCGGGTGCTGATTTTATGCGGAACAAAACCGCGGGGGGAGCTTGCCAACATTAAAGAAATTTCCGAGACATTTTCCATTTCGCAGCACCATCTGGGGAAAATTGTCTTCGAGCTAAATAAACTTGGGCTGTTGGAAACAATCCGCGGCCGCAATGGTGGGATCCACTTGGCAAAGGACCCATCAGACATCAACGTCGGCATGGTTGTCCGCCATATGGAGAATGATTTCAATTTACTGGAGTGCTTTGACAAAGGCACCAACCATTGTGTCATTTCGCCCGCCTGCAAGTTAAAGCATGCATTGCATCAGGCCATGGCTGCCTTTTTGCATGTACTTGACCAGTATACGATTGCAGACATGATTGTTAATGACGAACAATTGCGAATGTTAATGGGCATCAAATAAGATGTTTTAAATATAAAAAAGAGGGGTAGACAAGTTAATGTAAATTTCTTTTGAAGGAGTCGATTGATCATGGGTAAAAAAATCGCATGTGTCATTACGGATATGTTCGAGGATGTAGAATATACAGAGCCTGTGAAAGCTTTCAAAGATGCAGGACATGAAGTCGTAACCATCGAAAAGGAAAAAGGCAAACAAGTAACAGGCAAAAACAAAGAGGCAACGGTAAACATCGATGAAGCCATTGATACCGTCAAACCCGAAGATTTCGATGCTTTACTCATCCCGGGCGGCTTTTCACCGGATCAATTGCGCGCGGATGACCGTTTTGTTGAATTTGCCAAAGGCTTTATGGATGCCAAAAAACCAGTATTTGCCATTTGCCATGGCCCACAGCTGTTGATTACAGCAAAAGCCCTGGAAGGCAGAGATGCCACGGGTTATAAATCCATTCAAGTAGACTTGGAATATGCCAAAGCAAATTTGCATGATGAAGAAGTGGTTGTTTGCCAGAATCAGCTCGTAACAAGCAGACAGCCTGGCGACATTCCGGCATTTAATCGAGAAGCATTAAAATTGCTGGAAAAATAGCCGTATTTGCGACAACTAAATCTCCCTTTTTTAATAATAAATATAGAGGTCCTGACTGCACTGACAGCCAGGACATTTTTTTGTTTAGAATGAGATGTTTTGGTTGTAACGGAGCTTCCCGATTTGCAGATTTTGTTTGGCTATTTGCAAAAAAGGTGTTCTATTTGCAGAAAAAGGCGTTTCTATTTGCAATAAATAGCATTCTATTTGAGTTCAGCCTATCCTATTTGTAATTCATACCTTCCTATTTGCAAACAGCACACACTTCACAGCCGCTAAAACAGCATCATTCCTTCTTCACCACATGAAAATTATCATCCAGGAGAAGCCAGTTTTGCGGGAAGGCAAGCCCAAGCTTCCAATAGGCAATCCCTCGCAGTCCAAGTTCCTTGATTAAGTTAAATTTCGCCTGGATGGAACGGGCATCCTCGAACCAAACGGTGTGCTGGCTGCCGCTCGTGTCCGTATAATGGAAAAACGGTGCCTGGGCAGTTGCATCAAAGGATATGGCAACATTGTTTTGCCTGGCTATATCAATTGCCCGCTGCGGGCTGACAGCACGGGCAGGCGGTCCTCCCTGGACGAAAGGCAGTGTCCAGTCATAGCCATACAAATTTTGCCCAAGCAAAATTTTATTGGCTGGAATTTCTGTTATCGCATATTCCACCACTTTACGGACTTGGTCAATTGGCGATACTGCCATTGGCGGGCCGCCGCTATATCCCCATTCATATGTCATCAGTACCACCATATCAGCAATCTCGCCGTGTGCATGATAGTCATGAGCCTCATATAGCAATCCTTGCTGGGTGGCGCTTGTCTTTGGCGCCAATGCAGTTGACAGCAGCAAACCTTGATCGGAAAATCGCTGCTTGGCCTTTCTTAGAAAATCGTTATAGGCCTCCCTATCATCCGGGCTGATAAATTCGAAATCTAAATGAATATTAGTAAACCCATTGTTTTTTGCCGTTTTAACAATTGTATCCAATAAGGTATTTTGCACGGCTTGCACGGAAAAAATAATATGGGCAAGTTCCGTACTAAACGCCCCTTCTTCCAAATTTGTTATGGCCATCATTAAATTGGTCCTGTTCTGATCGGCAATTGCTTTGAGATTGTCGAGCGGGGGTGCAGTCAAAGTACCATCGCGGTTGACACGGTAACTGAACAGGGTGAGGTAAGTCAGATAAGGCGCTGCTTTTTGCGCGGAATTAATCAAGGTATTTGAAACCGTATTACCAGATGGTTCGATATAAGCGACAGAAGTAATATCGCGCTTTGGAGCCGGCGGAATGTATAAACGCTGACCAATTTGCAACATTGCATTTGGCGAAATCCGGTTAATGCGCGCAAGTTCCTGATATGTTGTACCGAACTTTCGTGAAATCGAAAACAGGGATTCACCTGGTCTGACAGCGTAAAATTGGCCGACAATCGGAACGACCAATGCTTGCCCGACAACGAGCTGATTTGGCGCGTCCAATTCGTTCGCCTGAATGATGGTACTAGCCGAAGTACCGTACATGCCGGCGATACTGCTTGCTGTATTGCCCTGGCGTACAACGTGAATTTGCATGAAAACGTCCCTCCTTATACAGCGGTGAATCAAAAAGAGTTCTGTTTTCATTTTATGAGCGAAAAAAACAAGTTATGTTATGCGATTGCATCTATTTTTGCTTTCATAACGGAATGCATCAAATAAAGTGCGTATTCATTGCCGTCTTCATCTTCAGAGGCCATGCAATCCTTTGGTACCCACATATCAAAACCGTACATATAGGCATCTTTGGCAGAAAACAACACACAAATGTCGCCCGCTATCCCTGACATGATTAAATGCTTTTTATGAATCTCTTGTAACAGTGATTGCAGCGGTGTTTGAAAAAATGCCGAATGCTGTGGTTTCATAAGAAAATAGTCGTCCGGTGTCGGGCGCAACTGATCGATGATATGTTTGCTGCGCTTGTTTGTACAGCGATCGATAATCCGATGCAAATCGGCTTGCCAAACGCCATAATGATCATTAACATAGATGACAGGAATATGGTGTTCTTGCGCAAATTTTTTCAGCTTTACCATATTCGGCAAAATTTTTTCCGTATGGGCAATCAGTTTCTCACCCCCATCAAATGCAAAATCATTGATCACATCAATAAAAAGGACAGCACTGTCTTTATAGTTGAAATTAGTTTCCATCACGTATCTCTCCTTTTGGCAGAGGGGGTTCCTTTTTTACAGGAAAAAAAGTATAAAATTGAGCTGTATTCATGTCATTTGCTATGACAGCCGCGTCCGGCGCAAGCGCCCAGCAACTAGCAGGGCTTTTTGATGGGGCGAGTAATCGCAGCCCCAAAGGTTTTGGGTAGGACGAGTAATCGCAGTCCCAGGACGTCGCGCTTTTAGCCTGCAAGGGCGCTTGAGCCTTTGTTACACATGAAGAAATGAAAAACGCCGCAATTTGGCGACGATGATATATATTGCAGTTATGTTGTTATTATTTCCTGTCTGGTAGATTTCAAACTTACTGAGAAGGCGGCGGATACTACGTGTCAGATGAAAAATTTATGGAAATAGCGATTGCCGAGGCAAAAAAAGCGCAGCAGCTCGATGAGGTTCCCATCGGTGCAGTGATTGTTCATGAAGAGCAGGTTATTGCCAGTGGCTACAATGTCCGGGAGAGTTCGCAGCAAACGTTGTCACATGCAGAATTGATTGCCATTGCCCAAGCAAATAAAAAGATCGGCAGCTGGCGATTAGAAGACTGTACATTATACGTTACATTAGAGCCGTGCCCGATGTGCGCCGGTGCGATTGTCCAATCCAGAATAAAAAGGGTTGTCTATGGCGCCCCCGACCCAAAAGCTGGATGTGCCGGAACACTTTTGAATTTGCTGCAGGAAGACCGCTTCAATCACCAAGCCGAGGTGGTTAGTGGTGTGCTGGAGGAGGAATGCAGTCAGCTGCTAAAGGATTTTTTTCGTACGCTGCGTCAACGAAAAAAGAAAAACACGCCTGCAGAAAGTTGATCCCAAGTTGCATTCTGTAGGTGTGCATATTTAGTTTTTGACAAGCTTTACGCGATAACTCATCGCTTCGCCTAACGAAACATTTTCAGTATATTGCCCTGTCTCGTAATTCATCGCCCCGCCGGGAACAATCTCAGCAAGCCTTAATCCGCTTCTAGCAAGCAAGCGTTTCAAGTCAGCCGGTGCATAGCAGCGAAGCGACTGTGTATAGCGTGTGTTGCTTTCAGTGAACCATGTGTCCAGCATACGTGCTTGTTCAAAATCATAATCGTATTTTCGTTGAAAAGACTCAAATCGCATCATCTGTCCCGCGTGTTTTGCCCAGTACCATGGTGTATAAATGTCGACAAGCGCGCAACCATCGGGATGTAGCCAATTTGCAATCCGCTTAAGCAGCTGGATTTGATCTTGATCCTCACCGACCCCAAAACCGTCAATATAGCAGATAACATCAAATGCGGCAGATACGTCCACTTGCAAAAAATCACCGCAAATAGCATGTAAGCTCCCCGCCGATTCATACTTTTGCGCCTGTTTTTCCATATGCTCTACTAACGCAGGAACGAGCTCAATCGTTGTCACATCATACCCTTTTTGTGCAGCGACAATTGCAACTTCTCCTCCGCCGGCGCCAAGTTCCAGCATGGACTGAAATGGTTTTCCTGCCAGTTCCTCTATTTCAAGCATAAGGTTTTTGTGATAATCGGTAATAGTTGATGTTTCTCCATCTCGTTTTAATAATTGGTATTGTTTTTCATAGAATTCTTTTACCCAGTTCATATCCCCACATCCTTTTTCGAAT
The DNA here is from genome assembly GCF_030732005.1 of Tigheibacillus jepli. GTDB lineage: Bacteria > Bacillota > Bacilli > Bacillales > Amphibacillaceae > Tigheibacillus > Tigheibacillus jepli. The sequence continues at coordinate 15,232 of NZ_JAROCA010000047.1, forward strand.
CTTATAGGCGTGGAGATGCGATTAGATATAGCAAAGACATGCTGGAATCCTCCTGTCAGTTCATCGTCAGTTCAGAAAATTATTTACAAATTAATTGTATGATAGGCAAACTGGATATGCAAGCAACATTTGGCAAATTGTTTTGTATTACCCTAGAAGCCGCTGTATTGGCATTTTTGCCATTCATTTGGTTTAAAATCAGTTTGCAATTTTAAAAGAAAACTCGTATAATGGATAATATCGTGCTAGGTGGGGAGGTAGCGGTGCCCTGAACTCGCAATCCGCTATAGCGAGGCTGAATTCCCATTCGAGGTGTCCGTTCTTATGGTCTGCCTTACGGGATTGGTGCTGACGTTTAGGTCCTGCGCAACAGAAACCCATGAACCCTGTCAGGTCCGGAAGGAAGCAGCAGTAAGTGGTCATTTCTGTGTGCCGCAGGGTCACCTAAATTGAGCCATGAACGTAAGTAACGCATAGGACCGTACATCGACAATGGGTGCACGGTTATACATACGATTGCATACCCCTTGCCAAATGCGGCAAGGGGTTTCCTGATAGAAAATGCAGTGTCTCTCGGAAAGAACAAAGGCGTAAGCGCCCGTTTAGCAACGTACAAACTGGAGCACTTCGCAATGAGATAAAGGAAACACGGTGAGCTGAAAGCGAACCGATGTTGACTTATCGTAGTGGAGAAGTGTGAAGTTTGGGGCTGCGATTACTCGCCCCACCGAAAACCATTTGCTAGTTGCTGGGCGCTGGAGCCGGACGTGGCTATCATAGTAAATGACACTAGTACAGCCCAATTCTATACTTTCATTACCTACGAAAAAGAATTTGATAAGGCCCGGCCAGTCGGCGGAGCTTTTTTTTCACGGACTTTTTGAACATCCTCTGAAAATAGGATATAATTAAGAAGATATGGTAGAAGGGGTCGTGTAGTTATGAGCTATCAGGCATTATATCGTAAGTGGCGTCCGCAGCAATTCGCAGATGTCGCAGGTCAGCAGCATATCACGAGAACATTACAAAATGCGATGGTGCAAGGGAAATTTTCTCATGCTTATTTATTTACCGGGCCGCGGGGTACCGGGAAAACGAGTGCAGCGAAGATATTTGCCAAGGCGATTAATTGCGAACACCAGCCTGCCAAAGAACCGTGCAATGAATGTGCAGCTTGTCGCGGCATTCAGGATGGATCCATTTCCGATGTGATCGAAATTGATGCAGCCTCCAACACAAGCGTCGAGGATATCCGCGAAATTCGTGACAAGGTAAAATATGCACCGAGCGCTGTCCCGTACAAAGTGTATATTATTGACGAGGTGCACATGATTTCAACGAGTGCTTTCAATGCTTTGCTGAAAACATTGGAAGAACCGCCAAAACATGTCGTTTTCATCTTGGCAACAACAGAGCCGCATAAAATTCCGTTGACCATTATTTCCAGATGCCAGCGCTTTGATTTCAAACCGATTGCCAACCAGGCGATTGTTTCCAGAATGCAGCACATCGTAAAAGCCGAGGATATTCAAGTTTCCCAGGAAGCGCTCGATGCCGTTGCATTGGCAGCTGAAGGCGGCATGCGCGATGCATTAAGCATTCTCGATCAGGCGATTTCTTATAGCGATGTACGCGTGGAGCTGGCGGATGTACTGGCAGTAACCGGTGGCGTTTCGCAGCAAATTTTAACCAATATAGCCGATGCCATGTATGAAAAGGACATGGAGCAAGCATTGCAGCTGCTGGATGAATTGATTCAAAACGGAAAAGACCCGGGAAGATTCGTATATGATATGATTTATTTCCTGCGTGATGTATTGCTGTATAAGAGCGCACCGAATCTGGTCGATATCCTGGAACGGGCAATGCTGGATGATGCTTTCAAAGCACTGGCTGAAAAATTGCCGAATCATTGGATTCAAGATGCAATTATGCGGCTGAACGAATGCCAGCAGGAAATCAAATGGACGAATAATCCCAAGGTATTTATTGAAATCACCATTATTTCCATCACGAATCGCTACCACCCTTCCGAAAATCAAGAGAGCAATATGGATGAGACGGAAATAATTCAATTGAAAACGAAACTGTCCGAACTGGAAAATGAAATAGACAAATTAAAACAAGCACCTGCCCCAGCCAGGGAGCAAACCCCTGCTGAACCGAGACGCAGGCCAGCCAGGCAGTCGAAAAACAGCTATAAAATTCCATATGAAAAAATCCGCATGTGTTTGCAGGATGCCCAAAAACAGGCCTTAAAGCAAGTACTGGGCGAATGGGCGAATTTCCTTGGAAAACTAAAAAGCCAAAGCGCACCTGCCCATGCAACGATACAAGATTCCAAGCCGGTTGCAGCATCTGATAATGCAGTTGTTGTGGCTTTTAAATATGAAATCCATTGTTCCCTGTTCATGGAAAACCGTCAAATGGTAGAGAGTGTATTGGCAAGCACCATTCAAAAGCAATTGACGATTATTCCAATTCCAATCAATGACTGGAAGACAGTGCGTAGTGAGTATGTGAAGGATCATGAAACAACAAGCGAACAATCATCGCAAAAAGAAGAAGATCCGTTTATTGCGGAAGCCAGAAAACTTGTAGGGGATGATTTGTTGGAAATTCATGATTAACAAATGGGGCTTTTCAATATCATTCGTAAATCATATGGTAAATGAACATTGAAATAAAATAACACATCAAATATAAAGGAGGCGTTTTCCATGAAAGGTATGGGAAATATGGGGAATATGATGAAGCAAATGCAAAAAATGCAAAAGAAGATGTTGAAAGCGCAAGACGAATTATTTGCAATGGAGTTTGAAGCTTCCGCTGGCGGTGGAATGGTTACCGTAAAGGCAAACGGCAAAAAAGAAATCATTGACGTTCAGATTAAGGAAGAAGTCGTTGATCCGGACGATATCGAAATGCTGCAAGATTTGATATTGACAGCCACGAACGATGTATTGAATCAAGTGGATGAAAAATCCAACGAAACAATGGGCCAATTTACAAAAGGACTTCCTGGTGGGGGCATGTTTTAGGTTATCGAAAAAACTGCCTCATCTGATACAATGGCAAGTTGGCAAACCAATTACAGGCTTGCACAGCGATTTTCCTGTAATTGGTTTTTAGCTTTTTTTAGGGGGATGAAGGATGTATTATCCGGAACCAATTTCCAAGCTGATTGACAGTTTTACAAAGTTGCCGGGAATCGGACCGAAAACAGCTGTCCGACTGGCTTTTTTTGTATTGAATATGCAGGAAGACGATGTGATGGAATTCGCGCAATCATTAATCAGCGCCAAACGAGAGTTGACGCATTGTTCCATTTGTGGCCACATTACCGACATGGATCCATGTGCGATTTGTCAGGATCAGAGCCGTGATTCATCTGTCATTTGTGTCGTGCAGGATTCAAAGGATGTCATCGCTATGGAAAAAATGAAAGAGTACCATGGGAAATACCATGTACTTCATGGTGCCATTTCTCCTATGGATGGCATTGGACCTGAGGATATCAATGTACCATCGCTTCTGAATCGGTTGAAGGATGAGGAAGTGAAGGAACTTATTCTGGCGACCAATCCGAATATTGAAGGAGAGGCAACAGCCATGTATATCTCTCGTCTTGTCAAGCCGTCCGGTATAAAAACGACCCGTATCGCTCACGGGCTTCCAGTCGGCGGGGATTTGGAATATGCTGATGAAGTGACATTGTCCAAAGCGCTTGAGGGAAGAAGAGAACTGTAGGATATGGGTGGGTGATACCATGGCAAAGAAGGTTAGGAAAAAAGATATGGATAATCAATTGTTGGATGCCATTTTCACGGTGGAAGCAGAATGGAAGCAAATCCGTTCCATTGTCTCCCGAAGCATCGAGCCGACAATCGATGGACAAAACAGTGTCGCACTTGCACAAGCAAAATACCTGTATTTGCTGCGGGAAGCACGGCACAGAAAAATAAGCGCTATTCGTTTTGACTAGAAATAATAAGCGGCGAAGCTCATATTGGCTTCTCCGCTTTTTTTATAGGTAAAGAAGGTATAAAATTGGGCTGTATTAATGTCATTTGCTATGACAGCCACGTCCGGCTCCAGCGCCCAGCAACTAGCAGAGCTTTTTGATGGGGCGAGTAACCGCAGCCCCAAACTTCACACTTCTCCACTACGATAAGTCAACATCGGTTCGCTTTCAGCTCACCGTGTTTCCTTTATCTCATTGCGAAGTGCTCCAGTTTGTACGTTGCTAAACGGGCGCTTGCACCTTTGTTCAGGTTTGTTCTAATTGTCCCCTGTCCATCATAAGTAACTAATAAGAGAAAAAACGAGGAGTTGAGACAGGGTGAGTTCAACAGTTGTTATTTCGATTGTGGTAGCCTTGATTATTATTCTATTATTTGTAGGCGCTCCTGTGAAACCGATGCGTTTCATTGGACAAGGCATTATCAAGCTTGGAATTGGTGTTTTGTTTTTGTTTTTCCTGAATGTACTCGGAGGTGCCATCGGTCTACATGTTCCTATTAATCTGTTCACTGTTTTTGTCTCCGGATTTCTTGGGCTGTTCGGTCTGGCATCCCTAGCAGCGATTCACCTATTTATTTTCGTTTAAGTAACAAACTTCAAAGCGCAACATATGATTGATAACAAGCTGATTCATGCGGCTTGTTTTCTTTTTCTATAAAAATAGACTCGTATGTATAATTTTTGAGAGATTTGGAGATGATAGGAACATGGAGGTGGGAGCATGGCCAAACCGATGATCGAGTGGGAAACTTGCGGCATATGTGAGGAGAAAAAAGAACAAGGAATTCATTTATACAACATGTTTATCTGTAGTGAATGCGAGTACAATATGATTCACACAGAACCACGCGAAGAAAAGTACCACTACTATTTGCAGAAGCTAAAAAATGTCAATCAACCAACGTTATATTCGTAGATGTTGAAATGTTTTTCCTCCCCTTTTTACGATATATTTCACTGTCTTTGCTATTTGCAAAGGCTATTTTTTTGGTCGTAAATGTTCTTGGATTTTCTTTTCACGCTTAGTGTCGAAGCATGTAGCGTGTGTCTTTTTCAGCATTGGATTACAAAAATTATTTTCTGCATTACGTATAATAGATTTCCTTCTTGGCAAACCTTGCAATATAGCATTCTATCAAGGAGGGAACTTTTTATGCGAAGCAAACTTATTATTGGCTTGGCTGTTTTTGCTTTTTTACTATTTTTCATACCGAAAGTCGGGGCGGCAAGCGGACAGTTATATCAAGTCGATTCGGAGAAATTGATGGTGCGTGCTAGCGCTGACCCACAAGGAGAGATAGTGGCGGAATTGCAACAAGGTGATCTGGTCACTGTTTTCCAGAATGATTTTGGCTGGGGCAGGACTTTTTATAATGGACAAGAGGCATGGGTGGCAGTACATCATCTTGTAAAATTGGATGAACAGGAATCATCAGATGAACAAGAGGCACAAGTGAATAATGATGAACGAAATAGTAAAGAGAACGAGAAAAAGAGAAAAACAGAAAAGGAACCGGCAGAAAAAAAATTAAAGCAGGAGGATGGGGTTGAAGATGACTCGGGTAACCCCCATTCCTATCAATCTATCAAACCTGGGCAATCATCAAATCAGTCAGGGGACAGTCCATGGAAAAAAGAGGACGCAGCTGAAAGAAAACTGTCATCAGCAGTGACCATTGAAAAAAATGACAAAAAACCATTGTCCGGCTATCATTTTGTGATTGATCCCGGCCATGGCGGCAAAGACTCCGGTACAAAAGGTGCAAATATATTGGAGAAAACATTGACGCTATCGACAGCAAAAAAAGTGGCAGAAAAGTTACATCAAAAGGGTGCTACCGTCACGATGACAAGGACGGATGATCGTTTTATTTCGCTGGCAAAGAGGGTACAAATCAGCAATGTCAATCAGACTGATGCATTTATCAGTCTCCACTTCAATTCTTATACCAATTCAAATATAAGTGGACTGAATACGTTTTATTACAGTGGTGGTCAAGATGCACAGTTTGCGAAAACGCTGCAATCAGCACTTATTCGTCATACCGAATTAGTTGACCGTGGTGCAAAGAAGGCGAATTACTATGTACTGCGCAATAACAAAGATTTGGCCGTGTTGATTGAACTTGGGTTTTTAAGCAATCCGGACGATCGTAAAAAAGTGCAAACAGAGACATATCAACAGCAGGTGGCTGAAGGTATCACATCGGGGCTGGAAGATTATTTTAAATGATGAAAAACCGGGCTTGTCTAACCAAAGCCCGGTTTTTTCAAATATCAGGATGCCCATTTTATTTATCTTTGGCAGATATACGGTCTTGCTATATTTTTTTATTCTCAGCGGAATTTGTTTTTGTTCGGTGCATTTTGGTTATAATGTGGGTATTTTACGTTATGCGGTATTTATCGGAGAAGGTGTAATTTCTTGTGAAGTGGAAAATAATGTACAGGGACAAGACAGATAAAGGTTTTTAAAGAAAAATATAAGTTACTGTCTTGCCAGCCTCTCCATTTGGGTTTCTATGACAAATACTCTTTTATTCAGTACAGCGGTTTGATCATCAACATGCTGCGTAATTTGTTCTGTGAATTTACCCAAATGCTGTATGATATCTTCTCTAAGTTGTGTTTGTCCATCTTTTAATTCCTTGGTATCAGACTTAATAGCGGCAATATCGCCTTTCACGGTTTCCGAATCAGATTTCAGCCCAGCAACATCGTCTTTCACGGCTACCATATCAGATTTCAGCCCGGCAATGTCGTCTTTCACGGCTACCATATCAGATTTAAGTCCGGCAATATCATCTTTCATGGATTCTATATCAGATTTAAGTCCAGTAATATCGCCCTTCATGGACGCCATGTCCGATTTAAGCGTGCTGATATCCAATCGGACTGGTGCTAATTCTTCCTTCATGACGGAATGTAACAGATCCTTGAGTTCACTATTCATTAAATCACCTCCTTATTTCGTTCATTATAGCACAAAAAAGCGATTTATTTTGTGGTGTTTTCGGAATTTTGGAGGGTTTGTATGGGGTAAAGAACCGGGGTATCTTTGAAATGTAGAGTCTCCGATGGATGGGAAGAACCGAAAAATCAAGCAATGGAAGATAAGTTCTGAAAAGGGGAGGAGGACAAAGGGAAGGAATGCAGTATGGTTTGCTTTGTGATACCTAAAAAGTCGATCCGCTTTATACGGTAGCGTCCATACAATGGCGTGATAATAGGCTGACTAACAAGTAGCAGCCTATCAATCCATTACGATGTTATTGCAGATACTCTGGCGGTGCCTCTTCATGACCACCTTTCTTCACCTCGGTAAATATATTGTCTTTTTGCATATTCTTTTGTTGCTGTGCCTGTTGTTGATTTGCTTGATACTAGCTGGAACTGGTTGGAATTTGACTTAATGCTTGGTCGACTTTATGCAATAGTTGTTGGAATTCCTTCTTTGTCACCGGTTGGACCTCGAGTTTTAAAGCAAACCCAATCCTGCCGTTTGGCTCCAATGTTGCCCACTGGACATCACTGACGTTCATGATATTCTTTTCCCGTAAATTCATTTCCAATTGATCGACAGTCAGCTTTAAAATTTTAAGATTTTCCATGTTTAATGAGCCATTTTCAATCAAGATTTTTGATTTTCCCATAATTATTTCTTCCAGGAAATTTCCTTTCATTTGGGCGTATTCCATACCAATAATGTTCCTACCAATACCGCTCCAAGCCCAATCGTGTATCAAAAATTCTTTGTGGCAATCGGTTGGATTAACAATGTGCCGATACCAACCATCAGAACGATTTGCGGCAACGACATTTGGGAAATGGACTTACTACCTGCAATACGCAATAGTACCGTCCCAAATACAATAATGAGTACTGCCTTCCAAATTAAGCTATAGTCCATAAAATTTCGCCACTTTCCACTTGATGTATGGTAGTATTTGTTCAAAATAAGCGTTTAAACCAGTACTGTGGCGAAGAAGGCGTCGGAAAAGCGTCTGAGCACGGAAGAATCGGCAGGGAATACTTTTGCATCTGATAAATTACTTCTAAATTAAAGGGTAAATACGCTACAATTCAGATAATTGAAGTGGTATAATTATAAATAACTTAGCTGAAAATACTGATTTATAACTTCTGTTTCGTGAATTGCAACGAGAAACTGTATTTAATTATGCCTATGATACAAATAAATATGGCATTCAGGATAAATTGGATTTTATAGGAGAAAAAATTGATAGATTTGGAAATAATGCAGCAGAAAACTTTTAGCGATATAGCAGAACATGTTGGTGAAGCAGTCAAAAGTGGCTTAGACGCGATTAATCCAATGAATTGGGGATGGTGATAATGAATGGAAGCTGATATTCAATATGTACATAAAAATAATAGGTATAAGCTTCTTCGTGTCAATGGGGAAAATTATATTATTGATGTTGACCGCCCGTATTGGATTATTTTTTTCCCTATCGTCTATTGGTTTTTTCCTCATACTGTTTTTAAAATAGATCGAACGATATTAAAACAATTGCAGACACCAATCAAACAAACAAAAACAAGCTATTTCAGTATATTTGGAGCGGGGATTTCCTTGCTCCTAGCTAATTTGTTATCACCTTTGATGAACTATTTTGATATTCAGACAACACCACTGGTTAATACAATTATCCTTGTACCCTTTTTATTAGTCGTTTTATTTTTCCGGTTTCACTTAAGTAAGCATAACCAGAAAAAGCTGTATCATGTTGTTCCCCTGGATCAGCTGCAGCCTGAAAAAATATGGATTAGGCCAAAATCAGTGAAGCATTTTTTGGGGGTAGTTTTTTTCTATTTGTTTTTGTTGGCATTTGCAGTTTTGTCCTGCTCAACTTTTATTGATCCCGGAAACATAATGATGTTACTTTTTTCATTGATTGTCATTTTTTTAGTGTTGATAATGAACATGGCAACAACAGTGGTAGGAAAAACAAAGGTGAAATTTAGTCATTCTAAAAAAGTCGTCTAGACTTTTGTTCCCAGTCCTGACCATGGATACAATTAACCCGATGAATTGGGGTTGGTGATAATACAATGAACGGAGAAGTTCAACTTGTGTACCGAAAAATGAGATATAAATTCCTTACAATAAACGATGAAAATTATATTATTGATCAAGACCGGCGTCCCTGGCTCGTCTTTTTTCCATTCGCCTTTTGGATGATTCCACATACCGCTTTTAAAATTGATGATAAAGATAAATTAGAGCAAATTAAATTATCCAAAAACGAAACGAAAACAAGTTATTTTAGTGCATTAGGTGTAGGAGTTTCGCTTCTATTGGCAAATTTATTAAAACCATTAATGGCATATCTAAATATACAAACTTCTGTCCTTATGAATGTCATCATTCTTTTTCTCTTTTTATTATTAGTTACTTTTTTTCGTTTTTTTTTAAGTAATATGAACAAAAATAGCTTATATAATACAGTCAAGCTGGATCATGTAAACACTACAAAACTATGGATTCGACCCAAATCTATTAAATATGTTCTTGCTTACCTTTTTGCCTATTTTTTTCTTTTAGCATTTTTAGTGATGTCAATTTCAATTTTTATTGACACTGGTAATATGGTGGCGCTAATCTGCTTTATGATAAGTGTTTTTTCACTACAAATATTCAATATCGCAACGATGCCACCGGGAAATACGAAAGTAAAGCTCCCTTACCAGGAAGTGACTAAACACGGCTGAATGATCTTAGTGATTTTAATCTTGGCATTATTTGGGGATGGTGGTAACTTGCTAGACTGCGAGATTAAAAATATGCACAAAAATGTTAGATACAGGATTCTGATTGTTAACGATAAAAAGTATATACTTGATATGGGCAAATCTTTTTTGAAGATATTATTTCCATTTACCTTTTGGATTCTCCCAAACACTGTTTATCGTATTGAAAATGAAAATGATTTGGAACAAAAGAAAGCGCCAGCAGCTAAGCAGACAAAAACAAGTTATTCCAGTGTCTTTGGGGCAGGAATTTCTCTTCTGCTGGCTAATTTGCTTGGGCCTCTCATGGATTATTTTAATATACACACATCGGTCTTAGTTAATTCCATCATCTTATTTCTTGTCATATTAGCGGCGGTTTTCTTCCGCTTTTATTTAAGCGGGAAGAACAAAAAGAAACTGGAGCATATAGTCAATGTAAAAAGATTACAAAAAGACAAATTATGGATTTGGCCAAAATCCATAAAGTTTATATGCATATATTTATTTTATTATATATTTGTAGGGGCATTTATTATTGCAGGTTTTTGGGCATTTGTTGAAATAGGAAACGTCATGATGCTGACATTTTCACTATTATTTCTGCTATGTTCTTTTTTAGTAAGCGGAATGAGTGTAATGGAAGGAAAAGCGAAAGTGAAATTCACAAAGCAGCTCAAGGTGTCTTAAATATTTTCAAGGGTAATGGTTTATACATCTTACATAGTCGTCAAATCAAATAAACGGGAGAAATTGTAATGCTGCCAATAGGCTCCATTGTCTATTTAAAAGAAGGCACGAGTAAAATAATGAGATTCATACAAACATGAAAAAGGCATAATCCCAATTTTCGGATCATGCTTTCGATTTATTACCCTGAAGAATGATGCCCTGTGTACAATGAAATTCGGATAAACCTTCAATTCCTGACATATACAATCAGCCACCTACATGAAAACCCTTGATGAAGTTTTCCATTTCATTATTCATTAATTTCATTTTTAGGTTACTTTCCGAAAAACGGTCAGACAGAGCCCGTTTTGCCTCGCCGTCGAATTCACGATGGACGTTTCGTATAATCTTTAAGTGATCATCGGGAATGTTGCCTGTGGCATACGCATGTTCCAGATACGCTTCAAACAAGGTGAATGCGAGCACCATATCTTCTGTGATTGCATTTCGCAGCGCTGTTTTTTGAGCAGCTCTCCTTATTTGTTCTTTCAGAAAATCAGAATCACCGACAATACTGAATCCCTCATACCCCAATTTGTAACCCCCTTTTGATTATTTAAGTCCCAGCCACTGTGCCAATTCCTGATCTTTCTTATCAAAGTCCTTTCCCATTTTGTCCATATGATAAGCAATTTCATCCGTATCGTTCATTAAATGATTCAGTCTGGTCATGATATCTTCGTACTGTTCCATATCAAATGCAATGGGCACACCTTCTTCTTGCTTGCCAAACGCTGAAAAAATTTCTTCTACATCTGCGGAAGAAAGCAAATCGTAGCTTCCAGTCCCTACCGCACGTAAATATTTTTGTTTGAGATTGTGCAATTTTTCAACATAAAAATCATAGAATCGATCAAGTGAGTTTCGTGTGCCTTCGATCAGGGAAACGTTTTTCTTTATGTCCATGGCATAGGCAGTCAATATGGCGGATTTTATCAAAATACTAAAGCCATCCACACCGGCATTTTTCAATTCTAATGGCGAATTGAGCAGCTGTGCGTATGATGTTTCATCGTACAGGATTTCCGGTGTATTTGGCAAGTAAAAAATGTATGAAATGGCATTTAAAAATGTATGCCACTTGCCACCCCAAATTATTGTTGAAG
>NZ_JAROCA010000048.1 GCF_030732005.1 Tigheibacillus jepli
TTTGGGGGAAAATTAATTTTGCGTAATCCTCAATCCTATGTCCTGCTTGAAGTTTGAGACATCGCAATTACCTCAAGCCGGGAGCATCATTTAAAGATACATTCTCATATCTTTAACAAAAATTTTCACCTATGCTATGTCTATTCAGCTTTAGGGTTGCCATCTTTATCTGTTGGTCCAGATCTGGCAATTATAATCGCAACAGGAAAGGGACCAACTTCTTTAGGAAGCTCGACCTCACCTAAGTGAAAATAATCGTTCGGGGGCAACTCCAGAATAGCATAAACAGAAAATAAACAAACTTTATTAAAACATGTATGGGATTTGTTCCATTTTCCATCCATTCTAGTACAATTATAAAATATAAGGAGATTTTTATGATGGTGTTTTTGAATATTGAGATAAATATGATAAACTAATTAAAAAACGTGGGGATTTATGTTATAAGTGGAGGGTGATCAGTTGTTAACAGACATAACGGAAAAAATTCTCTCACTTGGTTTATTGCCTAACATTATTGTATTTTTTTTAATAGGTGGAATGCTGGTTGCATTGGGATTTAAAATGTGGCGTAATAAGAAGGTTCTTCCCCTTAATTCATTTGAAAAGGAATGGAGTTCAGTCAACGAAAAGAAACTCTCTACTCGCATGGCCGTTACTTTCATAATTCTTGGTATTGTTGTCTGTGCGTTACCAATTTGTTTCTTTTGGATAGGACCTATTGTTGGAAACGTAATTGCTGTTGTTATTATAATTTTGGTGGCTTTTTTAATTTTATCATTTTTTCTAGATAAGTTTGGAATATAGTTCTTTTTAAGCTAAGGTTATAATTTACTTCAAATAAATTACCGAGTTACTGTAAAAAGTATTTCGGTAATTTTATAATTCTCTTTACCCGGCAGGAATTCGACCAACAATATTTATTAAAAGTTGTTCTTGTTCATATTCTGTGGGTGTCAGTCTTAGCCACTGCAGCAAAAGCTAGGGCAGCAACTACTGCTACTGCAATCTCTAATACAACTGTTGAAAAAAGAAGCAAATACTGTGTGACATTATCCATTTGCTGATCCTTCTTCGGTAGAAGAATCTACATTAAGATTTTCCATTGATTGTTTAGTAATTCTTTGCCATGATTAATTTTCACCTACGCTATGTCTATTCACGTTCTTTTTCCTGCCACTGTTTGTATAATAGTCTATAGAATGATCTGGAGGGGATTGTTTGAACACGGCACAAATTATGGCTAAGTTAAAAAATCGGCAGCCAGTCATGATGGGGTACGATACATTTAAAATATCCGCTGTTTTGCTGCCCATTATGGAAATCGATGGAGAACCTCATATTCTATTTGAGGCGAGATCGATGTCTTTAAGGAGACAACCCGGTGATATCTGCTTCCCGGGAGGCAGAATGGAACCGAGTGATCCCTCTGCAAGACATTGCGCAATTCGGGAGACAATGGAGGAGATAGGTGTTGCTGCAGAGTCAATTGAAAATATCCAGCAGCTTGATTACATCGTTTCTGATTTTGGCAGGGTGATTTATCCATTTGCCGGCGTTATCCCTGGCTCGGCACCTATCCGTCCGAATCCCGCGGAGGTTGCTGAAACGTTTACCGTACCGTTGCAGTTCTTTTTGGAACATGAACCGCAAAGGCATCTGGTAAAATTGCAAGCGATACCGGATAAAGACTTCCCATATGACTTGATTATTGGCGGGAAGGATTATGATTGGCAGGTCCGCCATATTGAAGAACTTTTCTATCAATATAAAGATAGGGTTATTTGGGGGCTGACAGCCAAGATCTTGCATCATTTTGTCACATTGATTAAATAGAGATGAATCTTGTATGAGTTTCCACCCCTTGTCCGTTTCATGGAAAAAAACCGGCTGATTTCTAGATGAAATCAGTCGGTTTTTTTGAGAACACCGCTTTTGGTTTCATGCATCATCTGCAGTGTTACTTATTTGATTTACGTGCAATTTTTATTGCAATTCCGTTATCGGCTGTACAATCATCGCTACACCCTAAACGCAATGTAGGTACGAGTAAAAATTTGAGTTGGCTTCAAACGAATTTTCCATGTCCTGATCTGCTTTTATCCGTTGGGGCGACCCAGTCCTTATCCAAGCTAATTGAAAGCCAACCTTCCTATGAATCAAACAATCTGGGCACCGAGTGTATTTTCGAAATGTCCCAACGCCCACTCATGTCCCGCTTGGTTGAAACTGGCGACACCATCTTTATGCACAACAATTTGAAATCCTTTATTATACGCATCCACTGCAGTATGCAAAATGCAAATATCCGTACAAACACCGACAAGATGGAGCTCATCGATGTCTCTTTCCCGTAGCCGCAATTCCAAATCTGTTCCGGCAAATGCGCTGTACCGTGTCTTATCAAAATAGTATACATTCGTTTTTTCTTTATTTGCTTGATATACCCTCTCTAATTCACCGTAAAGATCGCGTCCGGAAGTTCCGATAATATTATGCGGCGGGAACAGCTTTGTTTCCGGGTGCAGTGCGTCACCTTCCTGGTGCGCATCGATGGCAAATACAACAAAGTCGCCGCTTTCAATAAAATTTTTTGTAATTCCGACAATATAACTTTCAAGTGCCTGTCCCGGTTCACCGCAAGTCAAGTTCCCGTCCGGAGCGACAAAATCATATGTGTAGTCGATGTTTAATAATGCCCGTTTTCCCATAACAACTTTCCCCCAAATCTATTAGCTGTTTCTTTAACTATAACAAATTTATAAGAATTATTCGCCTATAAATAACATTATTTCTCCTGCCAAACCTTAATCACATGTGCTTCGCCAAATTTCCGTTCAGCAGCATGATAAGTTGGTCCAACCATTTTGTTGTAGGAAAAACCGTACGTGATTGCAGTCGTTACAAAACTTTTGGCTAGTCGAACTGCCTCTTCTACCGGCTCTCCTTTTGCCAAATAAGCTGTAATTGCCGCGGAATAGCTGCACCCTGCCCCGCTTGTATTGACAGTATCAATTCGCGGTGCCTCCAAATACGTATACAACGTACCATCATACAGAACGTCTACAGCTGGGCCGTCAAGTCGACCGCCTTTTACAAGGACATATTTGCTGCCAAGCTGAAATAAATCATGTGCTGCCTGTTTTAAATCTGCCACGCTGGCTATGTTCCGTCCGTCCAGTAAAAAAGAAGCCTCTGGCATATTGGGTGTAATAATCGTTGCCATTGGAATCAATTTTTCTTTCAAAGCCGCTATAGCGTCGTCAGCGAGCAATTTGGAATCTAATTTCCCAACCATCACCGGGTCGACGACTAATTTTTTTATATCTGTCTGCCCCAAAAGTTTGGCAGTTATTTCAATGACTTCTTTTGAAAAAAGCATCCCCGTTTTCAATGCGTCCGCACCAACCTGCTGCATCGCTGTGGCAAATTGTGCTTCAATCGCTTCAATCGTCATAGGATGGA
This sequence comes from Tigheibacillus jepli, assembly GCF_030732005.1. Classification (GTDB taxonomy): domain Bacteria; phylum Bacillota; class Bacilli; order Bacillales; family Amphibacillaceae; genus Tigheibacillus; species Tigheibacillus jepli. Next base: position 3,466 of record NZ_JAROCA010000048.1, read on the forward strand.
CATTTTTATTTGTTTTCGGATGTCGACCGACAATTGCTGTTACAATACTCATCCCATATACATCTAATTCCTGAAATGTTTTTAAATCTGCCTGAATGCCTGCACTTCCCCCAGAAGCCGAACCGGCAATCGTCATTGCTCTTGCTGGATATTGCATGGTACCTCATCTCCTGTAAACAAGTTATGTAAAGAAGCGCAATGGTGCCTGACCAATGCGCTGTTTTTTTAGATCGTAAATACAAAGACACCAATCATCACAAGCTGAATGAGAAACTTCGCAAAAGTTCCGCCAAGAAAGCCGATTAAAGAGCCCGTTGCAATTTTTATCGCTGTACCAGCCGGAGTTTGCTGCAGCAATTCCACAATCAACACCGCCAGAAACGGTACAATGATAATACCAAAAGGCGGGAGGATAAACGCTCCAATAATTACGCCGACGGCTGCTAGTCGTTTTGCCCATTTGCCGCCCCCAGATTTCTCCACAAAGTAGCTATTGGCAAGCATATCGGAACCAAACAAAATCAATGTAAGAATTGCCATCGCTATCCAGAAGAATAATCCTAATGCATGACTGTCAATTGCAAAATGATACAGCAAGAATCCTACCCATATGAGTAACGAGGATGGGATGATGGGAAAAATCAACCCGGCAAAACTTGCAATAAACAATGCAATAATCAAAACCCAAACGATGATATGGAAAACCACCACGTTGCATCACCTGCCTATCAATTCAACTTGGACTTCTGGAGCTCACGTGTTTGGAAAAATAATATCATTTGCCAACCTGGCTTTTTCTGTCCATTTCGCTACCTGCAAACTTCTTTCCAAATAAGCCTGGCATAGTTCGGTATCATTTTCTTCTACCATCTTTTTAAATGCTGCAATTTCATACACCATGTCCAACTCGTTTTGGTCTATCGCTAATTCTTCTATTTCCTTGGATCCTTTTTTAGACAAGGATATTTTTTCAATCGGTGCAATGTGGTCCACTGTTAATGTGCCGTCTTCTCCATGAATTTCCGATGGGATGGTCCCTTGGGCAATTTTGGACGTCATAATTGTGACAATAAACTCGGGATAGCTGACAATCAGTGTTCCGCTCCCATCCACGCCATTATTTAAAAGCACCGGGTAGTAGGCGACATCTGTAGGTTCCCCAAATAAATCAATTGTCATGCTTAATGGATATACTCCTAGATCCATCAATGCCCCGCCAGCGAATTCTTTTGAAAATACATTTGATATTTTGCCTGCTTTAAAGGCATCATAGCGTGATGAGTACTGGATGTACTGCAGCAGTGCACTGCGAATTTTTCCAACCTTTGACAGATTATCCTTTAGGCGCTGATAGTTGGGTGAAAACAAATGACGATAACCTTCTAAAACAAACGTTTGTTTATCACAAGCCAGCGCCATGATACGCTTCATTTGTTCCTCCGTATATGCAAGCGGCTTTTCACAAAATACGTGCTTGCCTTTCTCCAGCAATGTCAGTACATGTTCCGCATGCAGAATGTTTGGGGAAGCGATATAAACAAAATCCGCACCATCCTCCAACATTTCTTGCAAATTTGTATACCAATGTTTCGCACCATTTACTTTTGCAAAAGCCATAGCTTTCTCTTCATTACGTGAATAAACAGATTCCAGTTCCAAATCCGGAAATGTTTTTGCTGATTCAATAAATTTTTCCGTAATCCAGCTTGTTCCAATTGTAGAAAATTTCATATCTTTGTTCCCCTTTCCTAGCATTCCTGTATCCATTATCCCACAAAAAAATAAGCCGCGAAACAAAGCGGCATTTAGCTAAACATTCAATTTGTTATACTGCTGCTGGTTTGCCTGATTTTCCGTTTCGTTTGGATGCGGATCTGTTGTATGTTTATAGGCATATCCCTTTGTGATAGCTAATAATGAAAATGCAAGTATTACCAGCATAATAATTCCGCCAATGACGACATAGGCTGTTATCAAAAATATTCTCCCCCTATTCCCGGGTATTTAATCGTGCTTCTCAATACCTATTAAACCCAACATAAAACAAATTAGCAAGGGGTATTGCTTGGATTGTTTGATTTGTTATTTTAATTGTGATTCGTTGTAAAATTCTCTTGGTGTGCTTGGATCAGCTATAGACAGGCATATGGTTCCTTTCAGTAGCGCAGTGCAATAAAATTGCCTTGTTCTGTTCTCATTGTGTTTATGAACTACCGAATCAACGGATTTTTGCTTCGTTTCGTCGTTCATAATACCGATGAACTACTGAATCAACGATTTTTTGCCTCGTTTTGTCGTTCATAGCATCGATGAACTACCGAATCAACGATTTTTTGCCTCGTTTTGTCGTTCATAGCATCGATGAACTACTGAACTACCCGAATTTTATTTCATTCCGCCGTTCATAGCGTCGATGAACTACTGAACTACCCGAATTTTATTTCATTCCGCCGTTCATAGCGCCGATGAACTACCGAATAAGGTGAAAACAGCCTTGTTCCCCCTTGCATTGACTATCAAAAAAAGGAAAACTATTCCACTCAGTCATTATATCCCTAGCTTTCAAACGGTTTGATGATTCCGTGAACGGCATCAATATAAGGAACGTCCAGCCCTTTTGCTTTTGCCAACCGTAGCGCACCGCCCTGAAGATGATCGACTTCAAGCGTTAAGCCTTTGCGCCGGTCCTGATGCATGGAAGAAGTTGCCTCATCATCCAACTCCAAAAGATTATTTTTTGCACTTTCTACGTCTTTTTCTGTCACTTCTGAACCACACTTATTTGCCAGTTGCTTCATTTCATCAAGCATAATTTCCGCAACGCGAAATGTATCTTTGTTTTCCCGTACTGGACCGATCGGTAAATTCGTTGCAGTTGTAATTCCCGAAAAAGCAGTGATGAACATGTATTTTTTCCAAAGCTCCAACATAATATCATCACTATGCTGTGCCTGTATATTTGACTGCTTCGCTAATTCGTCCAGTTGTTGGCAAATATTCGTCTGTGTTGGTTCCAGTTCACCGTAAACAAGTCGGTCAAAATCTCCACTATGCACAACATGACCCTTCTCATCCAGTGTAGCCATTATAAAGCAAAGTCCGCCAAGAACAGCATCCTTGCCAACGGCTTGCTGCAAGATTCCAATATGTTCAATACCATTTAATACCGGCAGGATAAACGCTCCTTTATCTGCCAATATCTTTACATCATCAAGGGTGCCCGGCAAATGATAGCCTTTTACACTTAACAGAACAAGATCCGGATCAGCGATTTCCTCTGCCTTGGTGGTTATTTCGACGTTTTCAATTGTATAATCCCCTTTTGTACTTTTGATGTGCAACCCATTCTCATTGATTTGTTCCGCTCTCTTTTCCCTTACCAAAAAGGTAACCTTTGCCCCAGCTTCCTGAAATCTTCCTCCATAATATAAACCCAATGCACCTGCTCCAATTACCGCGATATGCATCGTATTGCCCCCTTCATTGAATATTCGCACTACCTCTATCCTAACTTTAGATGGTGTGCTTTGTCTACTGCAACCTCCATCATATGTAAATTCACCGGTTTTTACATCGAGATATTACAGGAAACGTCACTAATCGTATTTCTGTTCTGTTCCACTATGTCATTCTATTTGATATTCTCTTTGACAGTAGCCTGCTTGCAGGTAAAATATCCTAGATGGGGATGACAGGTTGGTGAGCTAAATTAGGATGTATTTGCCGAGGCGTTTTCCTTCATTTTGTAAAGGCTAGGCTATACAATCGGATTAACATGTACCTGTTAGGCGCAAGAGATTGCATTGCTCGCAAACTAATTGATTATTATGTTTCTAAAATTCCCTTTAGCTGCAACAATCGGCGTTACGAGTATCTCGCACCTTGCCAACCCATGCGTGCCACCCATTATCGCCGCTAGGAAGCTTGGTCAATTGCTGCAATTTTTGTTTTGAGGTATATTAATTCCGCTTTTTTCGAAATTGGAAGAAATAATGAATCATCGATTTGATAAAACAAGGAAATGAAAGGAGCTTTCAATTCCCAATGGAAACCAGCACAGAAGAGATGTCACAAACTATCGTGGAGACTGCAGAACCAATCGTAATGTATAAAAATGTATATAAATCATTTGGTGATGTAGAAGTCCTCAAGGGTATAAATTTAGCGATTCGCCCTGCAGAAAAGGTTGCATTGATCGGACCTAGCGGATCAGGCAAAACCACAATCATCCGCATGCTGATGACACTGGAGGAGCCAACATCCGGTGAAATCATTGTTGATGGAAAAAACCTTTGGCATATGCAAAAAGACGGCAAGCTGGTTCGAGCCAACGAAAAACACTTGCGCGCCATACGTGGTGACATGGGCATGGTCTTTCAGCATTTCAATCTTTTTCCGCATATGACAATCCTGGATAACTGTATAACCGCGCCGGTTCATGTGAAAAAAGAAGATAAAGCAACTGCAAAACAAAATGCAATCGAAATGCTGAAAAAAGTCGGACTCGGTGACAAGCTTGATAATTATCCAAGCCAGCTATCCGGTGGGCAAAAGCAACGCGTAGCAATGGCACGGGCTCTTGTCATGCGTCCAAAGATCATGTTGTTTGATGAGGTTACTTCCGCACTTGATCCGGAGCTTGTCGGCGAGGTACTTGAGGTTATCCGTGACATTGCTGAAGAAGGCGAAATGGCAATGGTACTCGTAACCCATGAAATGGAATTTGCTCGGGAAGTTGCCGATCGAATTGTCTTTTTGGATAACGGGGTTATTGCTGAAGAAGGTACACCAAGCGAGGTGCTGGAGCATTCCGATAATGAGCGGCTGGTAAGCTTTCTAAGCCGGTTCCGATCTTCTTGATAGCAAGAGAAGGGTATGCCTTTGAGTGTAGAAATTACGATTAAAAGATGCTGTCTCGATTTTTGAGACAGCATTTTTAATACCATTTACCTGAACCGTATCGTTTTTTCCAGCGCATTACGGACGCATATCCCATGGTTCCACACACCCGACAATACTTTTCTTCCTATCGCCCTTGATAGCCTGAATCACACCCGATGAAATTTCTTGATGCGTAAGCCAACGGGATGTGTCGTTTTCAATTATGAACCCGAGTATCACTTCCCGGTAAAGACAATTTTCCGGAACAAAAACAGTCTCCGTTGATAGATGAGCAGCGCTCCCTCTTATATGAAAAAGTCGCCAATCCTCTTTTGCTGCACGGGATAAATATTTCGTCATCGTTGCAAAAGCAACTGGCGCATCTGAATGAATCCAGCTTACAACAAGGTCAATCGGGTTTTCTGTATTTGCAAGTTTTACCATTGCTTGCCGAAACTGCTTTTCATTCCGATAATCCACACAAATCGGCAAAATACTCTCAGGGCTATCCGTTTGTTCCATGATATCAGCCATTCGCTTTGCATTCCGACCAATTACTGAAACAGTATAACCTTGTTTATGAAGCCATATAGTAACATCTTTAAGCATACCTGTTCCACCAATAACTAGCGCATTTCTGCTGATAGGTCAGCCCTCCTTTTTACGTAACAGCTCCTATCATGCTGGATTTTTCTGATTTTCTTAGATTCCCTGCCGTGACAGCCACTCTTTCGGCTGGTTCCCAATGATTTTCCCCAATTCCCTGCCGTGACAGCGGTCCTCCCGCTGTTTCACGCCATCCTCCTGATTCCCTGTGGTGACAGCGCCCCACAACTAATTTCACGCAACCTTCTCAATTTACTGCCATGACCGTCAAACCGTCCTACAAAAAAACCGCCCTCACCAGAGGACAGTTCCAGTTATGACGGGTCTTCACCGATAATCCGTACTTCGCGTTCCAACTTGACGCCGAATTTGTCTTTTACCGTTTTTTGTACAAAATGAATTAAATCAATATATTCTTTCGCCGTCGCATGGTCAATGTTAACGATAAATCCGGCGTGCTTCAACGAAACTTGTGCCCCGCCGATTTGTTTACCTTGTAAATCGCTGTCTTGAATCAGCTTGCCTGCAAAGTATCCCGGCGGACGTTTGAATACACTGCCGCATGACGGATATTCGAGCGGCTGCTTTGACTCGCGTTTGTAGGTCAAGTCATCCATCACTGCTTTAATTTCGGCTTGATCGCCTTTTTTCAATTTAAAGATGGCTTCCAAAACGATATATCCTTTTGCAGGAATGTTACTGGTACGATAGGATAAATCAAGTTCACTTGCCTGAAGCTCCAGCAAATCACCATTTCTATCCACAACAATTGCTTTTTCCAGACAATCCTTAATTTCCCCGCCGTAAGCGCCAGCATTCATATAAAGCGCCCCGCCGACAGAACCAGGTATCCCGCAGGCAAATTCCAAACCGGTCAGGCTTTCGCTATATGCAGCTCTGGAGGCATCAATAATTCTTGCCCCGCTTTGGGCGTACAACCTATCGCCATCCGCGTGAATATCATTCAGATGATGTAAGTTCATGACGATTCCACGGATTCCGCCGTCTTTCACAATTAAATTCGACCCGTTTCCTAGCAACGTAAAAGGTATCCCTACCTCGTTTGCCAGTTTTACGATTTGCTGCACTTCGTCATAACTTTGCGGCGTGACAAAAAAGTCAGCTGTTCCGCCCAGATGTGTATAGGTATGGTCTTTTAAATATTCATCAACCATTACATTTTCTTTTGACGTAATGGCTATAAGCCTGTCATACATATGATGATTAGCCATTCAACTATCATTCCTTTATCATTTTCCCAAATGCCTTTTCATTACAGCATGGTCCATGCACTGCATTTTTAAAGAAACATTCTTATCCATTGTACGAAAAAAAGGAACACCTTTCCACATTAATATTCGTTCATGCCTATTTTTGTCACGAAACCATTCTTGGATCACGCTGTCAATTTTCACCATATAAAAAGTCATGAACGAAAAAATCAACGCGTTTATCTTCGTGTAGCATGCTATGGCCAAGGTTTTCGTCTGTAATCACTTTTTGTTCCAAATTGCTTGCCGGAATGATTTCCCCGAGACTTTTCACACTGTTTACCCTCGCAACATGATCGCCGGTACTGGCGATACTTAATGCCTCTAAGTCTTTCGGAACTGTATTTTTATGCTTGCGAAGGTCCGTCAAGGCTTTGGAACTGGGTTTCAAATCTTTTGTAGCTGCGTCCTGATGAAATTCAAAATATCGCTTATCATAAATTCCATCAAATGGACTGCCGATTGCAATAAATTTCTTTACCATTGGGAAATTCTTTGGGTTTCGGTAATCCTCGATATATTTGAGTGAAACAATGCCTCCCATGGAATGTCCCACCATATATACCTGATCAATTTGATAATGGGTTTTCATATGATGCAATGCAAGCGAAACCCAGTAGGCACTGTTTTTAAAGCTGGCGCGGTTATTATCCAGTACAATTTGCACAAACGAAGGCTGTTCTTCGGCATACCCCATATGATCTACCTCAAGACGACCGTTCGGAGTAATATAATATACCAGCATTTTATCTCCCCAGCGGTAATTATTTTCAAAACGATCCAACATATTTCCAAAGGAATTATATGTTCCCTTATAGCCGTGGACAAATACCGTAGGCGGCACTTTATAGCCATTCGTATTCGCTGTGCCCGAATTGTCCTTGTCAAGTAAAAAAGCAACAGCTGCCAAGAAAAGCACAGCGAAAAACATGACAATCCATTTTCTTTTCATACACGTTCCCCTCCCCCCCGGAAGTATTCCAGTTGGAACCAGTTTATATTATAACACCCGGTATCGTTCAGACCAATCCCAAATCCAATTAACGTGAAACTTCAATTAATGGGGGCCTTTTTCCCCCGCTGATTGTTAGTTGAACGAATCGGGCTTTTACGGGCAGTTGTTCCCCACCTAGCTTCCTTGCCTCTCCAAGCTTTGAAGTGGGAGACTTACTATCCGTTAACCTGTAATAAAGACAGCTACTTTTTTCATTCCCTTTGCCATTTACTTTCAATCGTAAAGAAGAAACCATTGCTCCAAGCACTGGAGCAATGGCAATCAAGTTAAATCAATTCTTTTATTTTCGCGTCTTTTTGCAAATCATTTAATTTGTCCTGTAGGAAAGCATTTTGTTTCTGCTGCACAATTGATTTTTTAATGCTGTCTTTGACTTCATCGAATTTAAGGTCCTTGTTTTGCTTTTTCAGTTTGTTGAACGTATCCTTTACTTCTTTGTCTGTCACTTTTGGATTTTTAAACTCCTTGCTCAGATACTTATTTAAAATCAAGCTGTATTTGATTTGCTGCTTGTATCCATCTTCCGTCAGTTTGAACTGCTTCAGGTAGTTGTTGAATTGGTCTTGATATTGATGTTTGACCTTTGCCAGTTCATCATCCACTTCCTTATCGGAAACTGTGACCCCTTTTGCTTTTGCATCCTGTCTCAGCAATTCCTGGGCGATGAGTTCTTGTAACGTCTGTTTTTTGACGGCCTTTTTATCATTTATATCTTGACCATACTGTGCGAGTTGCATTTTTGTTTGCACATACATGGAATTATAATGCTTCCCATAAATTTTATGATTATTTATATCTGCAACGGGTTTATCATTTGGAACTTTCTCATCTTTGCTGACTTTAATCTCCTGCTGTGCTTTATCAGCCTTGTCCGTATTTTTGGCTTTATCTTTGCTGCCGCATGCACTCAATGTGATTGCTAGCACAAAGGCCATGATAATGATGCCATATTTTTTCATGCTGTTAACCCTCATTTCATTCATCCTATGACTTCTATCTAATCATAGCGTATATAAAAAATGCAACCCATAAATTGATATGTAACCTATTTTCCATTGTTTTGACACATTTTTACACGAACAAAGGTGCAAGCGCCCTTACAGGCTTAAAAGCGCGACGTCCTGGGACTGCGGTTACTCGCCCCACCGAAAACCATTTGCTAGTTGCTGGGCGCTGGAGCTGGGCGTGGCTGTCATAGCAAATGACATGAATACTGTCCAATTTTTTACTTTCTTTACCTATGAAAAAACAACCAAAAAACTCCCCGACCGGTCGAGAAAACCATTTCGGGGAGTCGTTGTCTATTATTTTGCTTCGTCCAAGCTTTTATCTATTTCAGAAATCATTTCCGCAACGGATTCAAGTCCGCCACCGGAGAGATACCATACTTCCGGATTTAAATAAACAATATTGTCATTTTGATAAGCTTTCGTTTTCTTGACCAATTTGTTTTCAACTACTTTTTTGGCAGAGGATTCCTCTCCAATAGCTGTTCCGCGGTCAATCACATACAGCATTTCCGGATCCTGTTTCATAACATATTCAAAACTTACATTCATGCCATGGGTTGATGCTTCAATTGATTTATCTGTCGGTTGAATGCCGAACACATCATGGATTAATCCGAAACGTGATTTCGGACCGAATGCACTGATTTTGTCATCATTCGCCATGACGACCAAAGCGTCTTTGCTGACTTTGTCTGCTTTTTCATGCAGCTTATTGATGGAATCATCGATATTGGCCAATTCTTCTTTTGCTTCTTTTTCCTTGCCGAATATCTTTCCTACGATTTCTGTATCATGTTTAAACGATTCCATATAATTGGCAGGATCAACACCTAAATAAATCGTTGGTGCTAGATCCGAAAGCTGATCATACACATCGGCCTGTCTGCCGGAAATAATAATCAAGTCCGGATCCAAATTTGCGATCGCTTCAAAATCCGGTTCCTTTAGGCTCCCGACATTTGTATAGTCATCACTTGCATATTTTTTCAGATACTTTGGAACAAGGTCCTGTGGTACACCGGCTGGCTCAATACCAAGCTTATCCATTGTATCCAATATACCAAAATCAAATACGACTACCTTTTTAGGATTCTTTGGAACGTCCGTCTTGCCAAGCTCGTGTTTGATTGTTATTTTTTCTGAATTTTTATCTCCATTTGCAGATTTTTCCTTATCCGCACTGCCGCATGCAGTCAATGCAATTGCCAAAATACTGGCAAAGGCTAGTAACAAGATTTTTTTCATAACAAGTAAACTCCTCTATATAAATTATTTATAACATCCATGCTGTCTTGGAAAGTATAATCATCTTAAGCGTGTAAAGATGTGTAAATAATTGCAGTCAACCCTCCCCATACAGAATAACAATCTATGTTAACAAAGTCTCAAACATTTACCTTCACAACAAAATAAGATACAATGGAATTGTCAGGTTCCTTTATAATGACTGATGGCAGATTGCCAACGGTTGTTGTAAAGGACTTTTTTTATTTTTTTATCACAAATGCCCAAGACAGCATAAGATGGTATAGCCGAATAAACTCCCAGAAGAACCAAAGGCATAAGCGCCCTTACAGGCTAAAAGCGCGACGTCCTGGGGCTGCGATTACTCGCCCCATCAAAAAGCCCTGGGGCTGCGGTTACTCGCCCCACCGAAAACCCTTGCTAGTTGCTGGGCGCTGAAGCCGGACGTGGCTGTCACCCAAAAGTGATGTTCATACAGTCTGAATTTTATACATTCTTATAACATAAATGGCAGGGAATGCCGGTTTGATGGAAAAACCGGCATTTCCCTAAAAGTAAACGCAAATGCGCCTGTTATCAACATCTTTAATATCAATGTCCATATCATAAATTTCTTTTAATACACATTTATCAATGACATCGCAAGCAGGTCCTTGCTTCACAACTTTGCCATCTTTTAATGCCACAATATGATCCGAGTAGCAGGAAGCAAAATTGATATCGTGTATCACAATAAGAATGGTTTTATGAAGTTCATCAACCAGTCTGCGCAAAATTTTCATGATTTGCACGGAGTGGCGCATATCAAGATTGTTCAATGGCTCATCAAGCAGGATGTATTCCGTATCTTGGGCAATAACCATTGCGATATGGGCACGCTGGCGCTGACCACCACTTAATTCATCCAGATATTTATCCTGAAGACCTTCCAGTTCCATATAGGAAATCGCTTCGTCAACTTTTTCCCAATCTTCCTTTTTCAGGCGGCCCTGCGAATATGGAAATCTCCCGAATGAAATCAATTCACGAACAGTCAGTTTCAAATTAATGACGTTTGATTGCTTCAAGATGGATATTTTTTTGGCAAGCTCATTGTCTTTCGCCTTCATAATATCCTTGCCATCGATGGTGATTTCCCCATCATCCTTTGCAATCAGGCGGCTAATCATAGAAATCAATGTACTTTTACCGGCACCATTGGGACCAATAAAGGATGTAATGGTACCTTTTTCGATTTTCAAAGACACATCATCAACGACTTTTTTATGGTTATACGCTTTAAACAGATGCTTTATATCTACCATGATTTTCTCTCCTTCAGCAAAAGATAAATGAAATAGATTCCGCCGACAAAATTGATGATAACGCTGACGGTTGTAGAGAACGTGAATACTTTTTCAACTATAAATTGCCCGCCAACCAATGCTATCATACCCAGGAACATGGACCCGAAAATGACATATGTATGTCGGTATGTTTTTAAAAATTCATAAGCCAAATTCACAACGAGCAGTCCCAAAAAGGTAATCGGTCCAATGAGCGCGGTTGCAATGGATGTCAAGATCGCAACGATAACAAGCAAATGTTTGACAACACGGTCATACGGAACACCAAGGTTAATGGCATTGTCCTTGCCAAGTGCCAAAACATCGAGGTACTTCGCAAATTTAGCAAAATACAGCGAAACAAAAACAATCAGCACGATAGACAAATAAACAAGTTTTGTGTTGACATTGTTTACGCTGGCAAACATTTTATCTTGTGCCACCATAAATTCATTTGGATCAATCAGCACTTGCATGAAAGATGTGAAACTGCCGAAAAACTGTCCAAGAATCATCCCGATAAGCAACAGAAAATAAATGTTGTTTTTTTCGCCTTTGAACAGGATATGAAACAGCAGCAATGAGAAAACGATCATGGCTCCGATTGATACAAGATAATTGATATTGCTGTTCATCATAACCAACGATCTTGATCCAAAAACGAAAACAATCACGGTCTGGATGAGCAAGTATAAAGAATCCAGTCCCATCACGCTCGGTGTTAAGATTCGATTGTTCGTAATCGTCATAAAAACGGTTGTTGAAAATGCGATGGCTCCGCCGGTGATGATGATGGCAACTATTTTAATAATCCTTCTTGGAAGGATATAGCCAATGTTGCCGCTTAGATCATAGAAAATGTACAGCAGTGCCAGAACTAACGCAATCAGCCCAAGTAACAGTGTTTTTTTCTTATAGCCCATATCGCTTCCTCCTTACCAGCAGGAAGATGAATATGGCGCTTCCAATGACCCCAACAGTCAAGCTGATTGGTATTTCATATGGGTAAATAACCACCCTGCCAATGATATCGCAAAGCAATACGAACACAGCCCCAAGCAATGCTGTATGCAACAAACTATTTTTCAAGTGGTCACCCTGATAAATGCTGACAATATTCGGTATGATCAAGCCCAGAAATGGGATGACTCCTACCGATAACACGACAGATGCTGTCACAAGTGCAACAATGCTTAAGCCAAGGTTGACAACATGTTGGTAATTCAAGCCAAGGTTTTTCGCAAAGTCCTCACCCATGCCGGCTATTGTAAATTTATTCGCATAAAAATACGCTATCAAAAGCAACGGGATGCTGATATACATCAATTCATAGTTTCCACTCATGATCATGGAAAAATCACCTTGCATCCAAGAAGACATATTTTGAATCAAATTATTCTTGTATGCAAAAAAGGTAGAAATCGAATTGATAATATTTCCAAACATCAAGCCGACAAGCGGAATGAAGATGGCGTCTTTAAACTTGATTCTGCCTAGGATATGCATGAAGACAAATGTACCAGCAAGTGCAAAAATAAATGATACAGACATGCGAACGATAATGCTTGCGCTTGAGAAAAACATCAGCGATACCAGTATTCCCAACTTTGCCGCATCCATCGTACCCGCGGTTGTTGGAGACACGAACTTATTGCGGCTCAGCTGCTGCATAATCAATCCACAAATACTCATGCTCACCCCGGCAATCAAGATACTGACAAGACGCGGCACTCTGCTGACCCACAGAATCTCCAATTGCTCCTTGGACAGCGAAAATATATCCAAAGGAGAAATGTCCGTTACACCAATGAATAAGGAGGCAACAGACAAAATAATAAGTGCTGCGACCAAGTAACGTATCTTCATAAAAAATCCTTCTCATGAATTTTGAAAACAAAATGATCCTTTGGATGGATAATGCTGTTTTCTTCTATTTATAATGGTTATCATTTACAAATCAATCTAATTAAGAATGATATTCATTATCAATTAGATATCTAAATTGAGTATAGCATATTAGCGTAAAACGTCAATCGTTCCGAGAAAAATTCATATAATTGACAAAGAGATTTTTTTCAATGGCAAAAAGTCTTGTAACTGGCTGCTCCACCATATTTTATGGAAGGGGCTTTTCAAGTTGGAGGGAATTTTTTGATAATTGCGACTACCAAATGAATGATAACAGCATTCGTTCCGTACCTCATTGCGACGAGGAACTACGGGTGAACAAAAAGCTTCGTTCCGCACCTCTTCCGCGAATGAACTACCGACCACGGAAAGTCACTCCGACTCTCAGAAAGTCGCTCGAGGTTTTATGAAAAGTCGCTCCGGCTCACGAAAAGTCGCTCGAATCAACAGCAACCCGCTCCAAATCATTGAAAGTCGCTCCAGCTTGCGGAAAGTCGCTCCAAATCAAATCATTCCGCTCCATGAACCGCAAAGTCGCTCATAAATTGCATAAAGTCGCTCCAATTGTGGGTTAAGTCGCTCGAAATGATGTGAAAGTCGCTCCAACTGGAAAAAAGTCGCTCGAAACGGGGGTAACCCGCTCCAAATCATGGAAAGTTGCTCCGGCTCACGAAAAGTCGCTCGAATTTAATGGATCTGTCCCCTTGTCCCTGTGTAGAGGAATTGGGACAAGGGACCTGTCCCTCCGTCCCTATAATTACAAAATAAAAAACCTGCTGATGTATCGCGTACATCGGCAGGTTTTAGCGGCATTCCATCATTTTCTTCTTATTTCACAGCCTTCATCGGTACAGTAGGATGTTTCAGACTGTTTCGGGTTCAGTGACTGCAATTTTGGCTTCCCTTGCTCTTCCTCATGAACCTGATGCAAAACCTGTTTGAACACCTCAATAGGCTGTGCACCGGAAACAGCGTACTTTTCATTGAAAACAAAAAACGGCACACCTTGGACCCCAAGTTCCCGCGCCTGTTCCTCATCTTCACGAACTTTGCGTCCTTTCTCATTGCTGGCCAGTACGGACACCGCATCTTCTTTATCAATTCCGACAGATTCAGCCAGTTCAATCAGCACGTCTTTATCTCCAAGTAATTTACCTTCCGTAAAATGTGCACGAAATAGTCTTTCCGTCATCTCCTTGCCCTTCCCCTGCGATTCAGCGTATTTGGCAAGACGATGTGCGTCAAACGTATTCGTATGTTGCATTTGATCAAAGTTATACGTAAGCCCCAATTCAGCAGCCTGCTGCTTCAAAGACTTTGTAAACTGTTTAACTTGGTCAACACTCGTGCCCATTTTTTTCGAAAGCATTGTATAATAATCCATATCCGGAATCGCTTTGGCATTTGGATCCAATTCATAGCACTTGTATTCGATGGAAACACCATCTCTATTTGGAAAAACTTCCAGGGCTTTTTGCAGTCTGTGTTCTCCAATATAGCAAAACGGACATACATAATCAGACCAGATTTCTATTTTCATTCCAAGCCACCTCTTTTCCCAGGTTCTCTTATTTTACCATATCCGACTTTTAATGACGTAGCGTTGTGCTTGGAAAGGCCCGGTACTACACATGTTATTCAATATAAATTTCAGTGTAAAAAATCCGGCGGGCACATTAGGAATTACGTTTGCACATTTGGGGTTTTCCTTATTCAACAATTGAATGAAGACTGCCGTGTCAAATTTAAGGGTACACGGCCCCCCGGTCCCATAGTCAAATACTGGGCAATTAGCCACCTTTCATCAGTTAATATATTTTCCGTAATCCGGAACCGCTTTTTCCTCAAAATGATCTACTAAATCTTGTAGTCCTTCTTTTAATTCCTTTCCCTGCATCAGCGGACCGTGACCGGTAAAGGCGATATCGGGATGAAGATCCGCCAATTTTTGCACAGATGTTTTTGCCTCTTTCCAGTCTGTCGTTAAATAGCGCGGCGGGCCGCTGATTTCTTCATTCTGCAGCAACACTTTAAAAAACGAATCCTGTTTGACTGTAATAAAGGCATCTCCTGCCAAAAGCAGCCCTTTATCCGGACAGAAGAAAGAAACATGTCCAGGGGCATGCCCCGGCGTGTGAATCCATTCCCATTCCGGCAAACCGATTTCACCCAAATTTTTTGGGAGTTCTTTTAAATATGGGCTGACATCAATGGGCTCATTCGGGTAATACGGTGAAATTTTTGCGAGGAGTCCCCCTTCCACCGTCATGTCTGGCTTCGGATACGCCTTTTCTCCTGTCAAATAGGGAAATTCAGATGGGTGCGCGTAAATAGGTACTTCCCAGCCCTTGTTCAACTCAATCAATCCGCCGACATGATCAAAATGTCCATGTGTCAGCAATATCGCGCTTGGTTTCCCCGCATCCGCAAGATGCTCCTCGATAACGGATTTAATTTCATCCGCTGATCCGGGCAACCCGGTGTCAACCAAATACCAGGCATGTTCCTCCGGCTTATTGATAATGGTGAGATTGACTATTTGGTCCGTGTAACCATACACGTCTTTCGCTATTTCCTGCCAGATACCGTTCGCAATGGAAGTCATCGGAATAAAACGGTTGTCTTTGCTTTCATTCATTTCAGTGTCCACGTTAAGTTCCTCCTTTTATATGTAGTATTGTAGTATTTTGGGTGCATATACGAATGAAAAAAAAGACCGCTTTTTTGCAGTCTTTGTCATGATTTGCTTTCAAATGCTTCTTTTTTCTGAACCTTACCATCCTGTTTGTATATGGTTAAATGCGTTCCCTTATTACGGGCAATTTCACGCGCTTTCTTGATGGCATCATCCTTGTTTTTGTATACATTGCTGGGCTTTTTTGCATTGAAGGATTGCACTGCCCAGCCATCCTCGTGGGGAACAACTTTCTCTCCTTCTTCAAGTCGTTCGGGGTTATTTTCATATTGCTTGTCTTTTTTGCGGGTCGTTGGTTTTCCGTATTTCACATAGTCCTCAACTTCTTTTTTGCTGGCATTTTCCCGCCATTCTTTCGCCTGCTTTGTTGCAATCGGTATCGCTCTGTTTTCGTCATAGCCTTCATCGACCATGGCATTCGCTATATCAATTGCTTTCTTTTTTGTGGCATATTCCAGGTTTTTCAATGACGATGGATAGTCATCCATTGTCCAAGGCATGGTTAACATCTCCTTTTTTATGGCTTGTACCCGGAAGTACTTCTTCATAAACAGTCCTAAATTGAATTGGAAATGCGCAAAACAATCCTAATAGGCAATCATGTGATGTGCAGAGGCTACGATCAAGCTACTTCCATCATTAATTGATGTGGTAGCAAGCAGTCACGTGGCACGCAGGAACGGTGATCAAAATGCGCCCATTATTTGAGGTACCGCAAACCAACACGCATTGATTACGATTACGCACCCACTGGACTATGCGGTGAGGATGGGTTACTATTTTTTTACCCGGAACTTGTTCATTATCGAGCATGTGGGATTTACTTTTCACGGCGTGTCGAATACTTCATGAATTTTGTCGAATACTTCACTATTGCGGCAATTTACTTTCCAATCCATGTCGAATACTTCAAACACGACACCCTAACATTAATAATTCTCCATTACTTAAAAAGCTCGGTGGATAATCTTTACCCACCGAGCTTAAAATCAATCGTCCATTAGCGACCTTCCCATGATAGATACGCGTTTTGTATTTTTCAGTTCTTCCAATGTTTTGGCGCCAATACCAAACATGGTAATTTTCAATTCCAATTCAATTTGTTCCATTGCCTCAAGGACTGCCTCTGTTGAAGTAGTGGCCGCCTCGAGCAGCTTTCTGGCAAAGCCAATGATATCTGCGCCTATTGTAATTGCTTTCGCCGCATCCAATCCGGTTTTCATGCCTCCGCTTGCAACAACCGGTACACCGGTTAATTCACTTTTCACCGATACGATACAATCCTTGGTCGGGTTGCCCCAACTATTGAATGCTTCAGCAGCAGCTTTATGCAACGGATTTTGTGAGCGAAGTTTTTCGACCTGGCTCCACGAAGTCCCCCCTGCACCGGCGACATCAATGTAAGAGATCCCCGCATCATGCAGTCTGCGGGCGGTTTCCCCATCAATACCAAAACCAACTTCCTTTGCCCCGACTGGTACATCTAATGATTTGCAGACCTTTTCGATCTTTGGCAGCAGCTTTTCAAAATTGACATCACCTTCATCTTGAAATACTTCCTGCAAGCTGTTAAGGTGCAGTACAAGCGAATCAGCCTCCGTCAAGTCAACGATACGCTGTGCTTCATCCGCGCCGTAGCCGTAATTCAGCTGCACGGCACCCAAGTTGGCAATAAGCGGTACAGATGGCGCGTGCTTCCGGATTAAAAACGAATCCTGGTGGGCTGTGCTTTCCAGCAGGGCACGTGTAGAGCCCAGTGCAATTACCCAACCTTTTTCTTCAGCCGCTTTGGCAAGGTTTTGGTTGATTTGCACGGCCAGCTCGGATCCTCCCGTCATTGAGCTAACCAAAAATGGCGCTTTTAACGACTTGTTTAAAAAATTTGTCCGTAAATCAATGTCGTTAAAGTTGATTTCCGGCAAAGCATTATGGATGAAAGAGATTCCTTCCAATCCTGTTGATTTATTTACACCTTCTACTGCATCTGTCAGACAAAGGCGGATATGTTCAGTCTTGCGTTTATTTATTCCTGCTTCCACTTTTTCACGTCCTCTAAAAATAGATGTACCTTCATCATACCAAATTTTAAATTATCGACAAAGATTTCGTACTTCAGGGAACAATATGCCTGTTTTGCATGGACCTCGTCTAATAAACAATTTTTAATACTTGCATTTTTGGGGTGGCAACTTGTTATGAATATTCGTATAATGATACGTACATAACACTTCCATTGGGTTTCAACTTTCTCTATTGAAGGCTTTTGCAGGCTTTAACCTTTATGTTTTGTTTGATCATATGTAGGGATATTATGTAGAATAACGCATCTCAGTTTAACGAATTTTAGACATACCAAGGAGGGATCACTTGAAAGAAAAAGCAAAGGCATTTGCCATCAAAGCGCATCACGGTCAACAAAGGAAAACATCAAATGAACCTTATGTCACTCATCCTATCCGGGTAGCAAAGCGACTGGAAGCCAATCATTTTTCTGATGAATTGGTTTGTGCCGCCTATTTGCATGATGTCGTCGAGGATACACCGTATGAAATGGAAGATATTCAAAAGCAATTCGGCCAGCGTGTGGCGCAGCTTGTTGCAGCACATACCGAAGACAAATCCAAAAGTTGGCAAGAACGCAAAGAACATACTATTGCCATGATCAAAGATGCTGATAAAGAGGTCAAATACCTGATTGTCGCCGATAAATTGGACAATTTGCTCGAATTGGAAAAAGAATTGAAAAAGCATGGCAGTTCCGTCTGGGATGCATTCAATGCGGGACGCGACAAGCAAAAGTGGTATAACCAATCCATTGCCCAAAATATGTATCACGGTTTGAAAGATTCCGAGGTCCCCGACTTTTTTGGTATGTATGAGGAAGCTATCAAAAGGGTATTCGGTTAAAAATGGTCACCTATAATAATAAATATCCATCATGACTTCATTGGAATTTTTGCAACTTCCTTTTTTAGACAAAATGGGGGGCCTGCAACAGGGATAATCAAAATAGAAACAAATGATGAATCATTACATGTCACCCAAAAATAATCACATAGAACAGAAAACTATCATAAAAGGGACAGCACCACTGCGTTTAACGCAGCGGGAACTGTCCCTTTGAATTACCTTCGATGCATCTTCGTTATTTTTTTCCACTTGTTTTTTTCAGCAATCCGCGCTTGTTGGTCTTGTTTGCGTTTCTCAAATGCAAGTTCACGCTGCAACTTGAAGTAGCTTTGCAATCGCTCTTCGGAAAGTTCTCCCGAATCTATTGCTTCCCGAACGCTGCAGCCCGGTTCATGTTGATGCTGGCAGTCCCGGAAGCGACAACCACCAGCCAGCGCTTCAATATCCTGAAAAGTTGCATCGATGGCGCTATCGCCTTCCCATAATTGCAATTCCCGCATTCCCGGTGTATCCATGAGCAACGCACCATTCGGCAGCAGGAATAATTCGCGATGTGTTGTCGTGTGCCTGCCCCTGCTATCCGCATCACGAATCAAAGCGGTTATTTGTACTTCTTCTTCCATCAATGCGTTAATCAATGTTGATTTTCCGACACCCGATGAACCCAATAATACAGCTGTTTTTCCCGGACGCAAATAGGGAGCTAATTGGTCCAGGCCGCTGCTTGTTGCACAACTGATGGCTATAACCGGAATGCCTATTACGACTTCCTCCAGCTCTGACCGTGTCGCATCAATTTCTTCCTGTGATACCAAATCGCTTTTCGTTAGCAGCACCACCGGCATGGCACCGCTCTCATAAGCGGCTAGAATATAGCGCTCGATGCGGCGTACGTTCATGTCGTGATTCAAGGAGCTGACAATGAACACAATATCCATGTTAGCTGCTACTACCTGCGCTTGGGTTTTATTGCCAGCAGCTTGTCTTGTAAATTGGCTCTTCCTCGGCAGCAAATCCGTGATAATGGCCTTCTTTTCATCGATTAATTTGTTTGCCACCACCCAATCACCGACTGCCGGGATTGCTGAGCTGCTCTGAACCTCATTCATGAATCGGCCACTTAAAGTTGCCATAAATTCCATATTCCCATCTGCAAGGATAAAGCTGTTTTTCTGAACTGCCATTACTCTGGCAACTTGTTCCATATTGCCTTGCCAATTCGAATCATTCCAACCTAATTTCTTTAGATCTGACAAATATTTTCCTCCTCTAAATATCGGAGGAAGCTAGCTAAATTAGCATGCGTCCCTCCATTTTGATGTGGTTATGCGTTTGATAGAATTCGATTAAAATCATAAACATCACTCCTTTCAAAATGGACGGACCCGTGAGCACTTTGCATGTTTATTGGCTGAGTGGCGTCCCCAAGATAAGTGCTTGTTCACTTCGCTTAGGGCAGATCCTGGGATTGGCGATGATTCACTTCGCTCGAGGAAAGTCCCGGGATTAACACTGGTTCATTTAATCTAGGGAGCAGATCCTGAGATTAACGCTCGTTCATTTCGTCTAGGGTACAGACCCTGGGATCAGCGCTCGTTCATTTCGCTCGGTGCCGGTCCTTTTCGTTGATTACGATCAAGGGCTTTGATTTGTTTCATGTCATCTGCATCCAATTCAAAATCGAATACATTGAAGTTTTCCTCAATACGTGATGGCGTGACAGATTTTGGAATCACGATATGATCTGCTTGCAAATGCCAGCGCAAAATAACCTGTGCAACTGTTTTGTCATGTTTTTTGGCAATTTCATGGACCACTTCATTATTCAGTACCTCTCCACCCGACATCAATGGACTCCAGGCTTCCAGCTTGATATCATGCTGCTTGCAAAAAGTCTGTAATTCTTGTTGTTGCAAATACGGATGACATTCCACCTGATTGATGGCGGGAACGACTTCACACTCATCAAGCAGACGTTGCAAATGCGCGATATCGAAATTACATACACCAATTGCTTTAACACGGCCATCTTTATACAACTTTTCCAATGCTTTATACGTATCTACATACTGATCGAATTTCGGCGCTGGCCAATGGATCAAATACAGGTCCACGTAATCTAGTCCGAGTCTTTCCAAACTGGCATCATATGCTTTCAATGTATTCTCATAACCGTGGTCACTGTTCCAAACTTTCGTCGTAATAAATAAATCTTCACGTGCCACATCGGTTTTAGCAAGTGCCTCTCCGACACCAGCTTCATTTTCATACAATTTTGCTGTATCGATTGAACGATAGCCAACTTCCAACGCTTTTGACACGGCTGGTGCTGCTTCGTCATTCGGTACTTGCCAGACGCCAAAACCGAGTTGTGGCATTTTTAATCCATTATTCAATGTAATGTATTGCATCTAAATCAAACCCTTTCATGTTGAATTGCCTTTTTAGTTTAGCATAGCCAAATCGGGCTGGAAAATAATATAGATTGTATGCGATTCACCGTCATCACTGCACATGATTTTCCAGCCCGAATTTGTTATTTCAGGTATGGTTGCATTGGTGTTTTCGCTTCGATAATAGAAAAATGAAACAGTTTCCGGGAAAAAGGCAGCTACTGATTCACCCGGGCCCATTTTTCACGGGCATACGAATAATTACCTGCAAATCTAGTCAGCTTTTGATTTGCCAATAGATAGGTGATCGGAAACAATTTATCCAGGAAATAGCGGTCATGCGAAACGGCAATAATGGTGCCTGAAAAATGATCCAACGCCTCTTCCAGCGCTTCCTTAGAATCAATATCCAAGTGATTTGTCGGTTCATCCAGAATAAGCAGATTATGCTGCTGATGAACCAATTGTGCTAATCGCAGTCGCATTTTTTCGCCACCGCTCAGATTTCTTGCTTTTTGAAAAACCGTATCACCATAAAACATGAATTTGGCTAGCATATGCCTTGCTTCACCCTCTGTTACAGAAACTTTCTTCCGGAACGCATCAATGATTCGATCCTGCTCATCAATTTCCAGCAAATGCTGGGAGAGAAAACCAATCGATAAATTGCTTCCGATTTGGACAGCACCTGTATCGGGCTGTTCCTCGTTTAAAATCAGCTTCAGCAAGGTCGATTTTCCGGTGCCATTTTCGCCCACAATCGCCACACGTTCCCGATATCGTACATGGAACTGAATATCGTGAAAAAGGGGCTGTTCCCCGTACCGCTTGCACACATTTTCCAGTACGACCACATCATTGCCGCTGCGTATGCCACCCTGGAATTGCAAATCCATCTGCTTTTGCTGCAAAACCGGTTTCTTTTTCAATTCCATTTTCGCCAGTGCCTTTTCCATGCTTTTGGCACGGCGATGTAGCCCCGCATTAGGCGGATTTGCCTGGTTTGCCCATTCCTTCAGGCGTTTGATCGTTGCTTTCATTTTTTTGATTTGCTTTTGTTGATCCTGGTACTGCTGAAACTCCTGCAATAATCGTTCCTCACGCTCTTTGACGTATCCGGAATAGTTGGTCTGATAGCAAATCAATTCACCTTGATCCAATTCCGCAATAGCGGTCACTGTTTCATCCAAAAAATACCTGTCGTGGGAAACGATAACAACCGTACCATGATAGTTTTTGATAAAATCTGTCAACCACTCAATTGCCATGATATCCAGATGATTTGTCGGTTCGTCCAAAAGCAAAAGATCCGGTGATACAAGTAAAAGCCTTGCCAGCTGGACCTTGGTTCTTTCGCCACCACTTAATTGCTGCCATGTTTTCGGCAAAAGCGAATCAATCATCAGCCCACTGGCTATCCTTCTAACTTGCGAGTCTATTTCATAGCCGCCGGCATCCTGAAATTGTTCCTGCAATTTCCCGTATTTTTCAATATAACGCGTGAGCAAATCCGGATCCGATTCCAGAGCCATTTTTTCTTCCAATTGGGTCATTTTCTCCTTCAGGTTGATGATAGCCCAAGTTTCGGCTAAAAAGCCTAGAAATCCCGCTGTGTCGGGATTTCTAATTTTATTTTGGT
Organism: Tigheibacillus jepli; assembly: GCF_030732005.1. Taxonomy (GTDB): domain Bacteria; phylum Bacillota; class Bacilli; order Bacillales; family Amphibacillaceae; genus Tigheibacillus; species Tigheibacillus jepli. The sequence continues at coordinate 26,364 of NZ_JAROCA010000048.1, forward strand.
CACTACAACCT
>NZ_JAROCA010000049.1 GCF_030732005.1 Tigheibacillus jepli
TGTAATTTTGGCTGTATTTTCTGCCACCATACGTGGTTAACATTGTAACTATTTACACAGGATTTGGGACTTGACTATTTAACGCATTAAACTGTCCAGGTCTGTTGAAATACAAATAGGAAATTCCATTTTTACTCTCATAAATAATAGTTTGCATTTTTACTTTCTCCCCCCTCTTTAATGTATTTCTACACCGTTCTGTGAAATCCTGCAGGTTTTTGAAAAAAGTTAAAATCAAGGCTTTGTTTCTGAGACATGATCCGGCCACGAACTTGGATAGGTTTTCTTGAGGCTGGTTTTTCATGATTTATTTGGTTTTCATGCCATGATGGGCGCTCTTTCGGCTCGTTTTTCATAATTTCTTCGGATTTCTTGCCGTGATAGACCTTCTTCAGCAGTTTTTCACGACATTACGAGTTTCTTTCCTTCATATGCGAAACAAAAAAAGACCCCACACAAAAAGGAGTCTTTACCGTAGGACAGCGCACTTTTTCACGCGCGTCTTCCAAATGATATTAATGCTCATTCCCTGTGGAAGGGCCATACAATTCCTCTAGGGGTTTCGTAATAATTCTGCTGATATCGTTAATAACGATGTTCAGGCGCTGTTCTTTATCCATTAAATTCGAAATCATCGGATGCTGCTGGACCAGTTCGACAATTTGGCGTGCTTTGTCCACCTCTTGTTCGGTGATATCTTCTCCTTGCATTTGTTTTTCTTGCAGTGAGAGCTGTGTGTCACGAAAATCTTCAAACATTCTTTTTGCTTCCGCATCATTCATGACTGCTTCATAAGCTTGTTTCAGGTCCCGGAATTCATCACTATCTCTGATCGCTTTTTCCAAATCATACGCGCTGTCATACATATTGGGCATATTATGTACTCTCCTTTTCACTTAACAAAATTTCTTTACCAAGCCCATTGACCATAGTCAACATCAAACTCATGCCCTTACTATAACAAACCAGTCCTTGAATGTATAGTAATCAAAAATAGAAAATACGAATAAAATTCTTTTAATTTTCATGGTTTTCATTGTTATAATTGTATTAGTTTCCATGAAAAGAGGATTTTACGATGTTAGAACAGTTAAAAAAACATTTTTCGTCATTTATTTTATTAAATGACTGCGCTTTCAAAGATATACATTTATACGAATGGTTTATTACAGCGGACCAGCAAAAATTTGGCATCTTGAAATCCGAATTAACGCAACGCGATGTGTCTTTGCTGCATGCTTTTGTACAGCCCTATCAGGCGGAACTACCCGAGCAGACTCCCCGAGAAAAATTTTGGTGGGAACTGGTTTCAAGTAACAAACCTTTCAAGGAAATGGTGACACTCCCCTACCGCTTCGTATATTTTTCCATGCAAAAGCAGCAAATTGATCCAGATTCCTTCAAGGAAGCAATTCATGCCGTTTTGGCAAAAAAAATATCCATCCTTTGGCTTCATCCAAATGAAGGTATTTTGGTCGAGGAAGGTAATGATGAGATAGATGATGGTTTGTCTTACAATCAGATTATCGATACATTAATGAGCGACTTGTATGTAAACATCAAATTTCTTACGGGGCCTTTTCTATCGGATCTATCAGCAGTAGGCAATTATTTTAAACTAATGATTACGAATGCCAGAAAAGCATTTCAAATGACGGATAAAAATGTTTTATCCTTTGTGGATGGAATGATATTAAGTATGGTTGCACAAACGGATATGAATGGGCGAGATATCAGTACGTCCATTCTAAAAGAATTTGCCAATGATCATGATTTTTTGCATACCTTAACCGTCTTTTTCCAATGCAATCTAAATTTGTCGGAAACTGCCAAAGCGCTATACATGCACCGCAACAGCCTGCAATACAGATTAGATAAATTCAAACAAAAAACCGGTTTGGATGTCCGTGATTTCCACCAGGCAATGACTGCGTATATAGCGATTTTACTTAAACATGCCGACTAGATTCTGCTGCTTGTCTGTCAACTTGCACAAAAAGGAGATTCATCTTTGTGCAGGTTGGTCATTTACGCAATGTATGCGCTTTATTATACTAGGTGTAAGCAATTACAACATCCATCAAGTGCGGGTGGAGACAACAACAGGGGGAGAAGATTAAATGGCAGAATTACGTTTAGAACATATCAAAAAGTTGTATGACAAAAAGGTTGTCGCTGTAAATGATTTCAATTTACATATTCAAGATAAGGAATTTATCGTATTTGTCGGACCTTCAGGCTGCGGAAAATCAACCACGTTGCGAATGATTGCCGGGTTGGAAGAGATTTCTGAGGGGGAGCTTTATATCGATGATAAGCGGATGAACGATGTCGCACCAAAAGACCGTGACATTGCCATGGTTTTCCAAAATTACGCGTTGTATCCGCATATGAATGTGTATGACAATATGGCATTTGGTCTTAAGCTTAGGAAATTCAAAAAAGAGGAAATTCAAGAACGCGTGAATAACGCGGCAAAAATTCTTGGTTTGGAAGCATACTTGGATCGTAAACCAAAGGCGCTATCCGGAGGGCAACGCCAGCGTGTTGCACTTGGAAGGGCTATCGTGCGGGATGCAAAAGTGTTTTTGATGGACGAACCATTATCCAATCTTGATGCCAAATTGCGTGTGCAAATGCGAGCCGAAATCCAAAAGCTGCATAAACGCCTGCAAACCACAACAATTTATGTAACCCATGACCAGACGGAAGCAATGACAATGGCAACACGCCTTGTAGTGATGAAAGATGGTATCATCCAGCAAGTTGGTTCGCCAAAAGAAGTATACGATAATCCGGAAAATGTGTTTGTCGGTGGCTTCATCGGATCCCCATCTATGAACTTCCTGTCCGGAAAATTGGAAAATGGTTATTTTATCATGAACGATGTCAAAATCAAGGTGCCTGAAGGAAAAATGAAGGTTCTCCGTGACCAAGGTTATGAAAACAAGGATATCATCCTTGGCATTCGTCCGGAAGATATTCACGATGAACCCGTATTTATCGATTCCACACCGGAAACAAAAATAACTGCACATATTGATGTTGCTGAATTAATGGGTGCTGAAACATATCTGTATTCCAAGGTGGATAATCAGGACTTTGTCGCACGGGTTGACTCGCGCACAGATATTCAAGGTGGCGAGCAGCTGGCACTCGCGTTCAATATGAATAATGCGCATTTCTTTGACGTATCGACAGAACAACGTATTCGCTAGGAAAGAAGGCGCTAGAGCTGGACGTGGCTGTGTCATGACAAATGACATGAATACAGCTTGGTTTTATACTTTCTTTAAGCATGAAAGAGGGAAAGCCCCGATTGGCTTTCCCTTTTTTATGAGGAGTTTTTCATCCTCTAGCCATTGTTATTGTTGTTGGTTAGAAAATTGTTGTTGAGCAGTTGCAACCAAGCGTTTTGTGATTTCACCACCTACAGAACCGTTTGCACGAGAAGTAGTGTCAGCACCAAGGTTAACGCCAAATTCTTGCGCGATTTCAATTTTCATTTGATCAAGTGCCTGTTGTACGCCAGGTACAAGCAATTGGTTAGAGTTGTTGTTTGCCATTGTCTTTCACCTCCCTCTGTAATTATATTGTTTGCATTATGGGTGAACTTATCACATTTCCCGACTGGTAATTTGTGCTTAAAATGCTACATATTTGGTGATTTATAAAAAAAATGAATTAGGTTAGCAAGACGGTTGAAAAGTATCGCTTGAAGGTACAATCTTTCCGTACTTAAGCGCCAAAAGAAGGGACAAAGCAAAAAAACAGTATTTTTTTCACACAAAAACCTCCTGCGTTACACAGGAGGTTAGCTATTTCCAACTGGAATGTCCAATTATTTTGGTCTGGTCATTTCTTTTGGGTTGACATATTCATCAAACTGCTCACTTGTCAAAAGATCCAGTTCAATAGCAGCTTCTTTTAAAGTTGTATTATCGGCAAATGCTTTTTTTGCGATTTTTGCCGCATTTTCATAGCCGATATGCGGGTTCAACGCTGTTACAAGCATTAAGGAATCTTTTAAATGTTCTTCCATTTTTTCTTTATTCGGTTCGATTCCTTGGGCACAACGCTCGTCAAAAGAAAGTATGCTATCTGCAAGCAACTGGCCGGATTGCATAAAATTATATGCCATTACCGGTTTAAACACATTCAATTCGAAATTGCCCTGGCTTGCAGCAAAACCGATTGCAGCATCATTTCCCATTACTTGTACGGCAACCATTGTAACTGCTTCGCTTTGTGTCGGGTTAACCTTTCCAGGCATGATTGAGCTTCCCGGTTCATTTGCTGGGATAACCAGCTCACCAATACCGCAACGCGGACCGCTTGCCAGCCAACGTACGTCATTTGCAATTTTCATCATATTGGCAGCTAATGCTTTTAATGCTCCATGCGCGTATACCATTTCATCATAACTTGTCAATGAATGGAATTTATTTGGAGCAGAAATAAAATGCTTGCCGGTCTCATTGGAAATTTCGGCACACACACGCTGCGCAAATTCAGGATGCGCGTTCAGGCCAGTCCCAACCGCAGTACCTCCAATTGCAAGTTCTTTTAGATGGTCAGCACTTTCAGCAACCATCATTTCTGTTCGTTCCAACATGCGGTGCCATCCGCTGATTTCCTGGCCAAGTGTCAGTGGCGTTGCATCCTGCAAATGCGTACGACCAATTTTCACAATATCTGTAAACGCGTCCATTTTTTCCTTCAAGGTTTCTTTTAATTTGGCAATTGCCGGCAGTACCGTATCTTCCAGCTTCAACACAGCGGCCACATGAAACGATGTTGGATATGTATCATTGGAACTCTGCGATTTATTAACGTCATCGTTGGGATGCAGTTTCAAATCGCTGCCCTGTTCTTTCAGCCATTGATTTCCAACATGCGCAATCACTTCGTTTACGTTCATATTCGACTGTGTGCCGCTACCAGTTTGCCAAACAACAAGCGGAAAATGCTCAGCCAATCTTCCATCTATAATTAAATCCGCTGCATAAGCGATTGCTTCGGCTTTTTCTTCTTCCAGCAAACCCAAGTCCTTATTTGCTTTGGCAGCGCTTTTTTTCAAGATAGCAAAAGCATGGATGATTTCTGTTGGCATCTTTTCATGTCCAATCGGAAAGTTTTGTTTGCTTCGCTGTGTTTGGGCCCCCCAAAACTTATCGGCAGGTACTTTCACTTCCCCTAATGTATCATGTTCCACACGGTATTCCATTACAAATTCCTCCTTCATAAATTTCACTCCCATTTTATTGTATCAAAAAAGATAGGAAAGACACAAAATTGTACCCTTTCACACGTTGCACCTTTCACGCCATCCATTATACTATTCAATAGTGACGTGCCTGCCTTTGATGGCGAGGCTTAAAAGGAGGATTTTTCAAGTTGCCTGCTATTTGGACGCATATGCTATTTTGTGAAGATATAGCAGATACCATTCGGACAACTCCAAGCACCATTTTTGCCCACGATACGTACATGAAGCTTGGATCTCAGGGAACAAATCCACTCTATTTCCGACATTTTTGGCGAGGGAAAAAACAATCGATTCAAAGATTGAATGCGACACTGCAACTGAATGGTTCGGACTTATTAATGGATTTGATCCGCAAAACACAAAACAAGGATGATCAAACAAAGGCTTATGCGTTTGGTTTTATTACGCATTACATTTTATTAAAACACATTTGTCCATACATTCAATATGGTGCCGAAAATGTGGCTTATTCTGTGGAAAAAATGGAGCTTGCCATTGACACGATTATGATGGAAAAATATCATAATTTGAAAGCATGGACTTCACGTGTATATAAAGAAATTGACGTTGGGTTTTCGATGAATAAGGAAATCAGCATTCTTTTGCAACAGCTATTTGCGCAACATTACCCGCCGCTTGCATCCATTTCACCCGGCCAGCTGCAGCAGTCATATAGATATATGAAGCTTGCACTGCGCCTGCTTGCCGATCCGCTTGGTTGGAAAAACAAGTTGTTCGGATTTTATATCACGCCATTTTCTCAAGAAGCTTTGAACGAAACGTTGGATTATTTGAATTTAGAGCATCGGGCATGGATTCATCCATTGACAGGCAAAAGCAGTACAGACAGTCTGCCCGACTTGTTCAGCAAAAGCCGAAGCGCTGCATTGGAGATCCTGTCGTTGGTACTGCATTATTGGGAACATGGCAATGAAGACTCGCTGAAAATCATTTGGGATCGGTTGGAAAATATGCGTGCTGATCAGTAGAATATTGCGGTTTTCACACCTATTCAAGGTCCTGTTTCGGTGCCGAGCTGCCCTGCAGAAGTCGAGTTGTCAACAATGAGCGAATAGGCCATGAAAATTTTATTTTTCGGAAATCCAAAAGGGTATCTAACATACAAAAAAACCTGCCTAGACAGTGCATCCAAAGTTGGATCATTAAATTCCAAAACTTTGGACTGCATCGTTCGGCAGGTTTTAACGCAAATTAGCGATGTTGGTCATTCGGATGTTGCCACAATGGTTTTCGGTGGGGCGAGTAATCGCAGCCCCAGGACATGGCGATTTTAATCCAAGGTCATTACTTGATCAGTAGAGGAAAGAAAAAACCCACTGGAGTCTCACTTTATTTATCAAAACCTTGTTTTTATTTTTTCTACTGTTGCGTTCCTTCCCAAACATATTGTTTATATGCTTCGCTTATCTGGCGGAACATTGCTGCATCCCCATTTTCCAGGGCAGCATTAAGCTGCTTTTCCAGCTGTGCCTGATTTAGGTTGAAACATAACTCGTCCAACAGCAATCGGGAACCGAGGCGTATTTCAAAAGAAATTTCTTTTTTGACATGAAGAGTTTTTCCAACATAACGGTTAAAGCGGTAAACGACTTTCTCCTTTTTCATGGGACACTCCCCCTAGTCCTTTCTTTCATTATCCGAAATTTGCGGAATAATTGCAACAGGTAAATGATGTTTTTTTAAAAGTTTCCCACTCTTGTTTATTTCCCCTATTAAATATACTTTCCGGACTGCAAAAGATATACCCGAAGGCTTTACTGTTTCTCTAGACTCACCATAGCGCGTTTTGTTAGAATGTTATAGCACTCATGTCGGAGGACATTTCCCAAATAACACAACAAGTTATTCAGAAAAAATCATTGGAGGAAAATTCATTGAACCATACAGAAGAAATGAAGCGTGGAGAAAAAGGGGCAATCATCAGCATCATTGCTTATTTGATCCTTGCTTTAGCAAAGTTAACCATTGGCTATCTGGGAAATTCGGATGCATTACGTGCAGATGGCTTAAACAATTCAACCGATGTCATTGCATCGGTTGCGATTTTGGTTGGATTGAAAATTTCCCGAAAACCTCCTGATAAAGAACATCGCTACGGTCATTATCGTGCAGAGACCATTGCTTCTTTATTTGCGGCATTCATCATGGTTGCTGTCGGCATACAAGTGATTATTGACACAGTCCAAAAAATATTCAGTCATGATAACCTTCAGCCTAGCATGCTTACCGCCTGGACGGCACTTGGGGCAGCGGCTGTCATGTTTATCGTTTATGCGTTTAATTTATCGTTAGCCAAAAAAATCAACAGCAGTGCACTACATGCTGCGGCACAAGATAATAAATCCGATGCGCTCGTCAGTATCGGTGCATTCATCGGGATTATCGGCGCCAATTTTGGCGTTTACTGGCTTGACCCGTTTGCAGGGCTGGCGGTCGGCGTGATTATATGCCACACTGCCTGGGACATTTTCAAAGACTCTACCAGAACCCTGACCGATGGATTTGATGAGCAAAAACTGGAAAAAATCCGCAATAGTGTTTCAACAGTCGACCAGGTGAAAAAAGTAAAAGACATTAAGGGACGCATCCTTGGAAATCAAGATTTTGTTGATATTACGATTCTAGTCGATCCTTCGCTCAATGTAATCGAAAGCCATGCCATTACAGAAAATATCGAAAAATTGCTGAAAGAAAAGCACGGCATCACCTATTCGCAAATTCATATCGAGCCATATCAATGATACTTCCCTTTGTTCTCCCGTATGCCCCTGCTAAATTGGCAGTAAAAAAACCGTCAATATTGCGCCAATGACGACCAGAATAACATTCAACCCGAGCATACTTAACACCACTGCTACAATACCGCCCATGATACCGACGGATGGTTCCCCTTCTTTGACAGAAAGAATTCCCGGAAAAATCAATGCCCCAAGCGCTGCAAAAGGAATAGCGTTCAGCCAGCGATTAACCCAACCGCGAAATTGCAGCTTTTCAACAAGAAAAGCCGGGATCATACGGGGGATCATCGTCAGCAGTGACATCCCGATAACAATCAAGAAAACGGTCATTTTTCTTCTTCCTCCCTCATCAAAAATACGCCACATAAACCGCCCAGTACAGTACCAAGAACAATTGCCCAGCCGGTGCTCATATGCAACAGCGAGGTGCAAATCACATTAATCAATATGGCAGCTATGGAAATCAGTGCAAGCCGCCATTGTTTTTTGACTGCGGGAACAAGCAAGCCAATAAACATCGCATACAGTGCGATACCCATGCTATCACTTAGCCGTTGGGGAATGATTTCGCCAAGCACACCACCCAAAAATGAACCTGCAATCCATGCAAAATAAGCGGTTAAAAATAGTGAAGTATAAAATAAGCTGCCTTTTTCTTCATTAGCTTCCTTTGCATGCAAAGAAGATACAGCAAACGTTTCGTCCGTCAAGCCAAGGGAAAGCGGTACCTTCCATTTCAAGGAAACAGGCCGAAGTCGGTTCATAAATGATAGGCTCATGACAAAATGACGAAAGTTCAATATAAAAGTTGCAATAATGATTTCAATGGCACTTGAACCAACAGCTATCATGTTAACTGCCATAAACTGGCTGGCTCCCGCGAAAACAAAAACGCTCATCATCGTCAATTCAACCAGTGTCAGGCCGGCTTGTTTCGCCAACACGCCATAAGCAATGGCAATTGGCAAATAACCAATCATAATGGGAAAACCGACCGCAATTCCCCTTTGAATCATTTTCAATACCTGATTGTCACCAATATTTTCTTGTTTGTTGGCCTGCAACATGTACATGCCCCCTTTTAAATGAAATTGTCAACAATTATAGCTGATTTCAAAAAAATAAAAAAGGATTATGCAAATTGTTTGTCTACACTTTTGGAAAATCTCATTGACAAATGACCATTTCGAAATTAATATAATTTTACAAAGAGGGGGATGTTATGAAGGCTAAGCGTTTTTCAAAGCGTTATCCAATATCATTAACACTATTTTTTACACCGATACTTCAAAAACTTGCTTTTGCGGCTGACTTCCATGATTTTGCAATTGGTTATGAAAAATGAAAAAGATTTCAGCTATTTTCATTTCACTTATTGCTTGTATTGTAATGACTTCCTGTGTGGAGCAAAATAATCCCGACAAAATCAAGCAGGAGCCAACTGAATCAACAAAGCTTTATCAATCCATTGAAGATTATCATGAAGAAATCGGGAAAAGAACAGTCATTACCAAACCTACATTTCATATCAGTGATAAAAAATTGCAAATTCAATTTGACATACTGTATCCTGATGATCTGGAACAAAAATTCAAACATACGAAAAAGAACTTCTACTATGCCATAAAAGGGGTAGCAGGACAGGATAAACTTGATCCTTGGATTGAAAAATCACATCTTCCTGTCTATGCAAATAACCTGGATGCCATGCCAAAGGGAAAAAATGGATATAAATATCACGTTACGATACCATTAAAAAAACAACCATCTGAAGCAGGAAAAAAAGAACTAACGAATGGAGAAAATTATATTTTGGTTTACTTAAATGAAAATAAAGAAGTAGTTAATGTGTTACAAGTTATGGATGTGGGCTTGAATTATAATCCATGACCCCACCTTGAATGCCTGAATGGGTGCCCTTTACACTAATCCGAGGATTGGTTATTAATTTCTATATGAACAATTCATGCAGGGAGGATGAAGGATAACAGGATTTTATGCCAGTGAATACGATTCCCCTTTAAATGATTTTCCTGGGAATAGAGCGGAACCCGACTTTCATGCACAAATCAACTGTTGACTTCCCTTTTTTTCAGGTGTATATTCGAAATACTTATTATAAAATTTCATATGCAATCCGGGATTGCGAAGTAAATTATTCTCCAGCAGCAAAAAGAGACGAAGCATTTGGTGCAAGCTTCGGCAGTGAATAATTGAATTACACAATCCAACAAAGAACGGATATTATGTTTTAAGAGGCTGAGCCGTTTTAGGTTCGGCAATCAGGGTGGTAACGCGGAGTAAGGCTTCGTCCCTATCATGGGGACGGAGCCTTTTTAGCATCCATTACAAAATAGTAAGGAGTGTATGGATATGTTTCCTGTTAGTCCAAAGTGTAAAATATCCTTTGGGGAAGCAATCATATTTTTTATTCTGCTGGTGGCAATGATTAGTTATTTTATTATTCATGTCGGCACGAGCCCGCATATTCCGATTTTACTCGGTATTTTTGTCCTCGTTATTTTTGGGTTAGGTAAAAAAATATCCTTCGCAGATCTGCAAAATGGTATGGTTGAAGGAGCAAAAACAGGAATGGGTGCGGTTTTCCTTTTCTTTCTCATCGGCATCCTGATCAGCAGCTGGATTGTAAGTGGTACAATTCCAGCACTGATTTATACCGGGTTCACCCTCGTTGGTGGTACTGCGTTTTATGCAATTGTTTTTGCTGTCACATCACTTATTGGCGTGTCACTCGGCAGTTCTCTGACAACCACAGCCACGATTGGTGTTGCGTTTATCGGAATTGCACATGCGATGGATGCGTCAATGGCGATAACAGCAGGCGCAATCGTTTCCGGTGCGTTTTTCGGAGATAAAATGTCGCCACTATCTGATACAACAAACTTGGCTTCCACAGTCGTCAATGTTGACCTATTTGAGCATATTAAACACATCAGCCTGACAACGATTCCGGCATTTATCATTTCATTTGTTGTATACATGCTGCTTTCACCGGACAAATCCATTTCTTTATCTCAGAGTGCCGATTATCAGAACGCGTTGATGAACACCGGTCTGATGCATTGGACTTCCTGGTTGCCGCTTGTTTTGCTTATTATCTGTACAATTTTCAAGGTTCCGGCATTTATTTCTCTTGCTGCTAGTAGTTTGCTTGCCACCGGGTTGGCACTTATAAACCAAAACATCGGCTGGTCGCAGGTGTGGGGAACTTGGTTTGCCGGCTACGAGGCACATACCAATTTTGAACCGGTAAACAGCCTCCTTTCAAAAGGCGGGATTGACAGCATGTTATTTACGGTTTCCTTGGTTATTTTAGCACTTGGATTTGGCGGACTGCTGTTTGTGACAGGTGTGATCCCTTCTATTTTGCTTGCCATCCAAGAAAAATTAAAGGGAATTCGTTCCATCATCGCGGCAACAGCTGCAACAGCCATTGGTGTGAATGTTTTAATTGGAGAGCAATACTTGTCAATCATGCTAACTGGCGAGACATTCAAGACGCTCTACAGACGTGTTGGTTTAAAAAACAAAGCTTTATCACGTACATTAGAGGACGCTGGAACCGTTATAAATCCGCTGGTTCCATGGAGTGTTTGCGGTGTATTTATTGCGGATGTGCTCGGAGTTTCAGTCCTGGCCTACCTGCCGTTTGCGTTTTTCTGCCTGCTAAGTCCAATTATTACGGTATTGTTTGGAGGTAGGACTGCAGCAGCTAAAATAAATCAAATAGAGAATTAAACTTTTTTAGCTGAGGTTGTTTGTTAATGATTGTTCCCTTGAGAGGAAAGAGTGAGCTAAAATTACCCTCTTAGGAACACACTGCTTTCGTAGGATCGGATTTGACTGGAGTTGGAGCAACTTTTTTGCTTGTGGAGCGACTTTGCTGGTTTTCGAGCGGGTTTCCATTCATTTGGAGCGGATTCCTGCCATTTTCGAGCGGATTTCCGTATTTTATGAGCGACTATTCGCTGTTTGAAGCATCTTTTCGTTGTTTGGAGCGACTTTTCATTGGCTGGAGCGGATTGACAGATTTTCGAGCGACTTTTTGCTTGTGGAGCGACTTTGCCACCTCTCGAGCGACTTCCTTGCCATCGGAGCGCCTTCCTTCGCTTTCCAGCTCCTTTCAATTTTTTACAAACAACCGCTTCTACTTTTCAGACGGTCCATCCCAAAACTAAAAAGCTGTTCCATCCAAACCCCTTCTTACCGGAATTTAACGGAACAGCTTTTAGATTATCTATTTTGTTCTGTCAACACAATCGGATCGCCGTTGGTAATGATCAATGTATGTTCATATTGTGCGGAACGTCCTTTATCAACTGTACGTGCAGTCCAACCATTGCTATCCATTTTGCTTTGCCATGTTCCCTCGTTCACCATTGGCTCGATGGTGATAGCCATGCCTTCCTTCAGGCGTATTCCTTTACCCGGCTTGCCAAAATGCGGGATAAGCGGATCCTCATGCATTGTCGGTCCAACACCATGACCAGTGAAATCGCGGACTACTGAGAAACCTTCTGCTTCTACATACGTTTGAATTGCATGCCCGATGTCGCCGATACGATTTCCCGCTTTTGCTTGTTCAATCCCTTTGTAAAGTGATTGTAAGGTGACATCCATCAGCCGCTTTCCCTCATCATCCACATTTCCGACCGCATATGTCCAGGCTGAATCAGCCAAACCACCATGCAGATTGACGACCATATCAATCGTTACAATATCACCATCATTCAATTTTTCATCACGCGGAAAGCCGTGGCAAATTTCATCATTTACCGATGCACAGGTTGCATATTCATAGCCATTAAACCCGATTTGTTCCGGAATTGCATCATGTTGACGCAAAAAATCCTCAACAAACGCATCAATTTCGGCCGTTGTGATGCCTGGCCTAATCATTTTTGCAATTTCTTTATGTGTGAGTACGAGCAAGTCTGCAGCCTTTTGCATTTGTTCAATCTCGCGCTTGCTTTTTCTTGTAATCATTTTACTCTTCCTTTCGTCGTTGCCAAGACGGTAAACCCAATCACTATTTTACCACATCGCTATATATTATGCAGAAGCCGCTACTTTGTCCGTTACAAAAAATCCTTTGCTTCATATTTTTTCCCATTTTCCAAATTACCTTTATCCGTAATCAAATCAAATAAAATCTCCGCAATTTCATCTGGGTTTCTGAGTAAATTCTTTTCTTTGTAACTTGTAAATGTTTCAATATCGGCAAATTCGTCGGCAGTTTTGGAACGAATGGTTGCTTGCATCCCTGTATCCATGATGCCTGGATTAAATGAAATAATTTTATGCTGCGTTTCCAGTTTTTTCTGTTCAACCGCAGCTGTTCGTACAAACATATCCCCTGCCGCTTTCGCACTGCAATATGCACCCCAGCCGTAGACTGGACGATCACCGGCTCCAGAGGAAACCAGCACACTTACCAGATTGGCGTTGTTTTCGTTTGCACTTTGCAAAATTTGATTCAACAACTGCATCGGAGCAGTTATGTTTATTTGAATATGCGCCGCTAGCTTATCTGCGTCAAGCTTCCCAATGGATGCAACCGGCTCGATGACTGCCGCATTATTGACTAAATAAATGGTAACTGGTTTGTATGCTGCCAATTGGTCGTTCAATTCATCCATTACGTTGGAAAGATCATCCGTACTGGCCATATCACAAGTAAAATGCTGATAGAACAAATCATTTTCCGCAGCATACGCTTCCAATTCCGGTGTCTGAGAACGGGATATACCAAAAACAGCAATATTTGCCTGTAAGAATAATTTCGCTATTGCTTTGCCCAGACCTTTCGAAACCCCTGAAATAATCGCAACTTCTTCCATCCAACTTCCCCCTTTGACAATATATAGCTGTACGTTTTTCCATCCTTCTTACATCGATTTTGCTACCTAATATGATAAACGAAAATAAAAATCCGGATGAAAAAGGGTGCACGCCCACCAATTCGAAAACGTGCTTCCCTCATTATCCCTTATTCATTTTTAAATGTTTCCCAATAATATGCCAATGTTTCCATTCCCTTGTCAAAGCTGTCAAGCGGAAAACTTTCATTTGGCGAATGCAGCCGGTCTTCCGGTGTACCGAAACCAAGCAATACAATCGGAATGTGATAGAGTGCTTCAAACGATTCAACAACGGGAATGGAACCACCCATACGAATATAAACAGTTTCTCTGCCAAATGCCTTTGTATAGCTTTCAGCAGCCTTCTGTATTAATGGATGATTCGGCTCGACTTTATATGCTCTGGCGGACAGCTTTTCTTTCTTCACAGTAACCGTTACGCCCGATGGTGCTACTTTTTTCACGTGCGCTTCAAGCAATTCCTGGATTTTTTCCGGATCCTGACCTGGTACCAGCCGGCATGTTATTTTTGCTGTTGCAGAAGCAGGGATGATTGTTTTTGTACCCTCACCTTGGTAGCCGCCATACATCCCGTTGATTTCCAATGTTGGTCGAGCCATCGTATGTTCTTTAGCCGTATAACCTGCTTCGGAAACGGTTTCCGGTGCACCTGTAGATGCTACATAGTCTTCCCCTTCTACTGCTTCAATTAACTTTCTTTCTTCAGCGGCAAGCGGCTCCACATCATCATAAAAACCTTCGACTGTAACAAGTTCATCCTTATCTTTCATCGAAGCCAAAATATGTGCCAATGCCATAAGCGGATTGCGGATTGCTCCACCATACATACCGGAATGCAGGTCATGATCTGGTCCATTGACAGTGATTTCAATGCCGGTAAATCCTTTCAAACCATACAGAATGGTCGGCTGATTATTACCAATCATCCCGGAATCGGAAATAACGGCAAAATCAGCGGCGAACAGGCCTTTGTTGTTTTCCAAAAATGCGTTTAAATGTTCACTGCCGATTTCTTCTTCGCCCTCAATACAAACCTTTACATTGAGCGGAATTTTTCCTTCTGTTTTCATAAAAGCTTCAAAAACCGCTAAATGCATAAAAACCTGGCCTTTGTCGTCACTGGCACCGCGTGCATATAAACGTCCGTTGCGGATATCGGGCTGGAATGGGGCACTCTTCCATTCATCGATTGGATCGACCGGTTGTACATCGTAATGTCCATAAAACAAGACGGTTGGTGCGTCTTTTCCTGCTTGATTGTATTCAGCAAAAACAAGCGGATGTCCACCGGTTTCCAAAATTTCCACCTTATCAAAGCCAATATCTTGAAGATATGCATGTAGAAATTGTGCCGCTGAAACGATATCTTTTTTATGGGAACTGTCCGTGCTGACACTTGGTATAGCTAAAAATTCATTTAATTTGTTTAAAAGCCTTTCACGATTTTCCGTTAAGTATCTCAATACACTGCTGCTCAATGGTAGCACCTCCAATTTTTTTGTCTATTTTAGCATATTTTGCAATGATTTGTTTTGGATATATAGAACATTGTCCCGCACGGCAATTCCATGCGGGACAAATACTTTATATTTTTTCATTAAGATGCAAATACTTCGTGCCACTCGTCCCGAGACTTAAGCATCTCCTCGGCTATTTCTTTTGCACCTTCCAGGCTATGGCTGGCTGCCCATCCGCATTGCACTTCATTACATGCCGGAACTTCATCGGCCATGAGCACATCCTGCAATGTTTTTTCAATCACGTCAAGCACTTCTTCATAATTATCGTGATTGATCAGTGACAGGTAAAAACCTGTTTGGCAGCCCATTGGACCGATATCAAGTACACAGTCCATATGGTTGCGAATATTTTCTGCCATCAAGTGCTCAAGTGAATGCAACCCAGGCATATCCATATGTTCTTTATTCGGCTGTTTGAAACGAATATCATATTTATACACCTTATCGCCGTGTGACCCTTCCGTAACACCAACTAAACGCACATACGGGGCCTTTACTTTTGTATGATCGAGATTGAAACTTTCTACATTCATTTTTTTAGGCAAAGCAGTTCCTCCTCCTTTTCCCTAACCTCATTGTAACAAAATGCAGTGTTTCCTGTCACATTAAAAACGCATTTGGGAACATCAGTCGTCCCAAATGCGTTTTTTCAACTTTATCTGTTTTGTGGAAAGATACGTTGAATCATATTGCCCAGCTGATCAAACATGCCACGAACCGGCTTGCCATTATTCGTATCGGTTACATAATTATTCGCCAGATTGTAAAAATCAGGGTTCGTGGAAACATAGACATTATCAATGTCTGCATCAACATCTTGCACAATATCTTTAATCTTTTTCTTGACATCATTCGTCAACTCGTGACCAGTGTCGGCAGCATTGCCAAGTCCATTTTTATTATTGTTGTTGGTAGCTGTATTATTACCGTTTATACCATTATTGTTGTTCACATCATTGTTGTTGTCATCGTTGACACCGTTATTGTAATTGGTATCCAACTGCGCTGCGACATATGCGTTATTATCCGTTGTTAACACATAAGCGCGTTTGATTTGAGGAATACGGTCTGTAATACGGTCTGCTGATTCCTTTGCAACACGGTAACGAGAATTATTATTATTGTCATTATCACCGCGTGTGTAATTTTCATCATTGATGCGGTCATTATTACGGAATCGGTCGTTTTCCTGGTTGGTATAGCCGTCCATATCACCCCGAGTGTTGTTGCGATCCGTGTTATAACGGGTCGGCTCTGTGTTGGTGTCATTTTTTCCGGTGTTATTATTGTTTCCATTACATGCAGCTAATGCCACTAATAATACAGCAAGTAATGCCATCAATTTCCATTTGAATTTCAATGCTATTCCTCCTTTTCATTTTGACATTAGTGTGTTTCTGGAGGAAAAATTTATACCCTTTAACGTACATCCTTTTATTGGCATGCACACCATTTTTGTATGGGAAAATATATTATAATGCGGGGATACTAAAAACACCCTTGGTTAAGGAGGGAAATGGATGGATCAATTGGACTATGATAAGGCACTATACTATATGCTGTGGGGTCAGTGGGACGATTTGCTTGTGTTAATGGTTCGCACCAGAGATGATTTGTTGTCTAAAAAAATCCAGCATTTCCTGCAGGCATTCCATTATTCCAGTGACGAAACGCAAGTCATAGCTGCTCATGATAATTTGCTGTACTATATCGACCATGCAATGAAGACTGTACCGGAAGCGGTCGCTTTGAATATGTAGGCGTCTTGACCGTGCTTCCCAATTTGAAAAGGAAGGCTGTTCCCGAAATGAGAACAGCCTTCCCTTATGCTTAATGCCTATAATTACCGCGATTGTTACGATTTTGTTTTCCATGTGCTTCGTGTCCATGATTTTTTCCCTTATGCGGATTCCATTGCGCTTTGCCGGGGTTTCCGTATTTTTTCTTGTTATGCGGAATACCGTGTGGTTCCTTGGGATTCTCACGGTGAGCACGCTGTGCGTTGGCTCTTCCGTAAGTATTGTTTTTTGAATATTGTCTATATTGCTTTTTATGTTTGTATCCGTGCCTGTAAGCCGGCGATTTCCCTCTCTTGGCCGGCTTTTGATAATGCTGCTTATTTTGTTGACGCGCTTGCTGGTGGCGGGGCTTATTTTCATTACTGCGATCCTTGGTAATTTTATGCTGATTGCCCTGATTGGCTTTTTGGCTTGCATGTGCATTACTTTTATTGCCATGTTTTTGCCCACTTGATTGATGCCGATTCGTATTGGAAGGCTTTTTGGCTGGCGTATGGCGAACATTTTCCTTTTGTTTTTCTTTTGGTGTCTCCTCTTGTGGTGTCTTACGTGCTGCATTATCGGAACCGGAAGTTTTATTTTTCTCCGTTTTTACCCCAGTATTGATCCTGTCCTTTTTGCCTTTATCTGGTTGTTTATAAATATTTTTTATGATAGCTCTTTCTTTTTCGTTAATTTGGACAGTATGCTTATCGCCGGCATGATCCTGATTGTCACCAAGTAACTGCTTTGCCATGATTTCATTCATGGATGCATGTTTTTTTTGCGCCATTTCCCGCACGTTATCCGGGATGGATATTGCCGCAATATTCCAATCCACGTTGGAATATAAAGTTTGGGATAACCGGTTCAGTATTTTGATTTTGCCTTCCTTTTGATTGACGCCAATGAGCATTTGCTTGCCATTTTTTAACAAGTGCTGCTCTACACTGCTTTGCATAATCGCCTCAATGCCGGCAGCCAATTCCTTCCCTTCAATATCGGTCATCTGTTGCAAAAGCTGTTTCGCGTCTGTATTGAGCGGCTTAACGGAGTGAATTTTTAATTTCTTATCCACAGCCAATTCCAGACTGGGATTGATGTCCACGTTGACGTACGCATAGGTTCTGCTTGTATCCGCGATGAAATATACCGGAAATAATAATAGCAATAAAACACAAGCGATCGCCAACACGCCTGCCTGTTTTCGAGTATGTATCACTTTTCCCCTGATGGACCGCCTTCGTGACAGTGGCTCATAGGCCACTTCAGCCCCAATATCCGCATCTGTGATTGGAACAGCCTTTTCAAACATGCCTTTTGCTGTCAAGACAATTGTATATTGTCGATGCTGTTCCACAATGATGCCTCTACTCACTGTCCTACCCCTTTCAAATACTCCTGTAAAAAAACATAGTTTTCGCTAAGCACGATAAACATTGCCAAAATATATTTTCGGTTGCGTTCCAGCGTTTTTTTGCTGACATCGACTACTTTAACGAGGTCCTTGATTGGCAGCTTCTTTTTCTTTTGGACAAATTCACGAAACTGATGATTGTTATACAGCATTCTGGCAATTTTGATTGCGGATTCCCGTGCATCCTGGTGTTTTGGTGAGACATCTACAAGCTCGCCTAGTGTCAGATGATAACGTTTCAGTTTCTCCTTATAATCAAGAATTTCCTGCTTTCGTTGCCACGCCTCTTGTTCAAGCTGATACATTTCTTTTACCTTGGCAATTTCCATCGGGTTTTCCATCTGTTCTTCATCATAGTTTTCATCCAAAGATACCGCTTCAGGGCCTTTTTTCACATAGCGAATATAGTCGATCACTTTCCGTGTGATAACAAGCTTTGCAAACGTCAAAAAAGAACTCCCGCGATCCGAACGGTATGTTTGAATGGCATTATGAAATGCCGATAGCCCGATACTGAATTCATCGTCTCTCGTCGTATCGATGTATCGCTTGCACACCTCCGAAACACATTTTGCAATAAAAGGTTGGTACGTTTCAAGCAGATGGTTCATCATCCGCTCGTCCCCTTGTTGCGCCTTGATGATCTTTTCCTCCAGGGGCATTTTGCTCAAAGGCTTATGCAACAACAACTGGAACACCTCCAGCTATTATAGTTTTCGTCATTTTTATTTTCTTTTTGGGTGTATAGTCATTTTTATATTGTATTAATTTTAAAATTATAGTTTTCATTTGCCTTATCTCAATATCATTCATCATACAACTTTCCACCATCTTTTTCTATGTGTAAAAAGAGATACTATCTCATAGTACATGAGTGCCACAAATAGCGCCATCTCAAAACAATTACAGTTTTTTTAAATATTGATTAAGACATGCCTTTTCATCCAATATCTGCCAAATTTTCTTGTAAATATAACGTAATCGGAATTGCCAATCCTACTTTGCCAAATTTCTCATGGTCCATGGTGGCAAACACTACTGCCATTACTTCACCCCGGCTGTTGATGACCGGACTGCCACTGTTGCCATGGTAGATTTTTGCATCAACAAGGTAGACGCTTTCTTTCCAACCGGAAAGTTTTATCATACCAAGCAACTCTCCCTCGTTGGCAATTCGTATAAAACCGAGCGGGTTGCCGATGATATAAACATTTTCATTTGGATTCACAGTTTCCCCACTTGTAGCGAGCGGCAAATAAGGAAAATGGGTAGACGTCTTGGTGTCTTTTACCTGTAGAACTGCCAAATCTATTTCCGGGTATATTTCCGTCACTTTCGCACGGAACAAACCTTTGTTTTGATAGGATACCGTGGGCTGTTCATTTCCTTCGACAACATGATAATTGGTCAGGATCTTGCCTGATCCATTTATTGAAAACCCTGTTCCTATTTTATCTTCTGTTTCAATTGCGACAACGGCTTTTTGATAATCTTTTATCGAATCATTTGTAGAGAGTTTTGCTGACGTGGTGATAAAATCAAAGATGGAAAATGAGAGGGTTTTTGGTAGTAAGGCTAAGCCTTGTAAAAACATACAGATGGCAATAAGCCAAAACGCCCACTTGGGAAAAGGGCGCTTCGGCTTTTGTTTTGGTTCATGCTGTTGTTTATTTCGCATATTGACTTTTGCTTCCCAAGCAAGCTTTTCAAGCTCGCCATCCGCAAAATCTTCAAAAAGTCATCATCCATTCGCATTGCACAACACACTCCATCATCATGATACTGCTTGACGTGAACTGCCTTGCTGCATCTGATACATTTGATAATAGATTCCTTTTTCGGCAATCAGCTGTTCATGATTGCCAGCTTCCATCATTGTACCATGATCAAGCACAAAAATCTTATCGGCTTGTTGAATGGTGGATAACCGGTGCGCAATAACGAGTGTCGTCCGGCCTTTTTTCAACACATCCAATGCGTGCTGGATAATGCTTTCCGTTTCCGTATCAATGTTGGCTGTCGCCTCATCCAAAATCAGGATGGCTGGATCAAATGCCAATGCCCTGGCAAAGGAAATAAGCTGCCTTTCTCCCAATGAATAGGTGCTCCCTCCTTCTGTCACTTGCTCATCGTATTGATTTGGCAATTTTTCAATAAAGCGATGCGCACCGACTGCTTTTAATGCACGGATGGCCATTTCCCGGGAAATGTTCGGATTGTTCATCGTGACATTGCTTAAAATCGTTCCAGAGAACAAGAACGGATCCTGCAAAACTATCCCCATATGACTGCGAACCTGCTGACGAGACCATTCTTTCGTGTTCATGCCGTCAATGGTGATGCAGCCGCTTTGCGGATCATAAAAACGAAACAACAGGTTCATAATCGAGCTTTTGCCTGAACCGGTATGACCGACAAATGCAGCCGTCTGTCCCGCTTTCACATCAAACGAAATGTTTTTCAGTACATAATCCTTATCATTATATGCAAAGGACACGTCACGAAAGCGAATATTGCCTTGATAGCGTTTAATGTTGCCGGTTTCCACTTCTTCTCCATCATGATCCATCAATTCGAACACTCGACCTCCGGCTACCCTCGCCTGTTCAAGCAACGGTAATTGGTTGACGATGTTTTCAACCGGTTCAAATAATCTTGTCAAGTAGTCGACAAATGCGTACAGCATACCAATCGACAAGATACCTGTCGGACCAAGGGATGCCGAACCAAAGTACCAAATAAACAAAACAAATGCCAAATTACGAAACACGGTAACCAGATTGTATGAAGTAAGTGCGCTTAATCGAACCAGTTTGCGCTGATACGTAAAATTCCGTTGATTGAGTGTCTCAAAATCATCTTTCGTTTTCTTTTCCATACGAAAAGCCTGAATGATCGGCATCCCTTGAATAGCCTCATTAATATTGGCATTGATCGCACTGATCGTTGACCGGATGACTTTATTATATTTGGAGCCAAAATATTTATATACCTTCATCCAGACGACAATCAACGGTATGACCGCCAAACAAATCGTCGCCAGCTTTACATCAAGGAGAAAAAGTGCCGCCATAACCCCCGCCATATAAATCACACTGGTCACAATAATAGAAAGAACCCGCTCATACAAGTCACGTATCGCTTCTGTATCATTCGTAATTCTTGCGACAATTTTCCCTGCTGGCTGATTAACGTAATAGTCAATGGGGACCCGCTGTGTATGCGCAAAAATGTCGTTTCGCATCTTGCGGACAATTTGATTGGACGTTTTTTGCAATAAATATGTTTGACCAAATTGGAAAATTGCGGCAACAAGCAGCAGTACAACATATAAACCGAGCAAATATACGATTGGGCGCTGTTCCGGCTTGAAAAATTGATATAATTCATCCAAGGAAAGTTTTTGTGCAGAAAAAACCTTCGTTCCCGCTGTGGTTTCGACCTGCAATTTCCCATCGCTTATTTGTCTTTTCCCGGTTGATGGCGCGCTGCCGTCTACCATGTAATAATCTTTATTGACCATCAGGATTGTATGACTTGCTGTAACTTTATCATCTTTTTCGATGCGATCCGCGCGTTTAAAATACTTATCCTGATAAGAAACGATGTAATGGTCGTTGTCTTGTGCCACCTCTTTCCACGTACCTTCAATGCCGACGATATGCTCATCAATCATTTTTTTTGCAATCAGTGGTCCCGCCAATTCTAACGCTGTCGCGATAACCAGACAGATAATACCGATAATAATCCCTTTTTTAAACTGCCAGGCATATTGCATTAAGCGTTTTTCGGTTGTTTTTTTATTCATTATGCTTCACCTCGCCCTCATCAAGCTGCTGCATCTCATATTGCTCCCTATACCAGCCGCCCGCTGCCATCAGTTCATGGTGATTACCGATTTCGGAAATTCTTCCATTTTCCAATACAATAATTTTATCTGCATGCATGACCGCTGAAATACGGTGTGCAGCAATGAATGTCGTTTTATTTTTTCGTTCGCGGCGCAAATGCTGTATGATTTTCGCTTCCGTTTTCCCATCTACCGCAGACATCGCATCATCCAAAATCAGTATCTCCGGATTCTTGATAAATGCCCGAGCCAATGCAACGCGCTGCTTCTGTCCGCCCGAAAGTGTTACCCCGCTTTCGCCAACCTGTGTATCCTGGCCCTCCGGCAACTGTTTGATATCATCCAGAAAATAAGCCAGTTCCATTACGCGATATATTTCTTCATCCGTCGCATCATTTTTGCCGAATTGGATGTTTTCACGAATCGTTTTGGAAAACATGATTTGGTCCTGTGGCACGTATCCAATCCATCCGCGCAACTGCTCCAAATCAAGGTTTTCCATCGGTATGCCATTATACGTGATACTTCCTTCCACCCCGGGAAATTGCCGGAGCATGACTTTAAATAAGGTCGTTTTGCCGGCACCTGTTTTGCCGACAATACCGATCGTTTCGCCTCTGTTGACTTGCAAAGTAAAATGTGCAAGCCTATTGATGTTCGTATTTGGATATTGAAACGTGACATCATGAAAGACAATTTCTTGTAACTCCTGTACATGTGTCGGGTTATCCGGATTTTTAACATCAGAAGCATAATTGAGTATTTCATTGACGCGATCAAGCGATGCATTTCCCCGTTGCATGATATTAATGAGTTCCCCGACTGCAAACATTGGCCAAATTAACATGCCCAAATAGACATTGAATGTGACCAAATCGCCAAGTGTTATGGCGTTTTCAAAGACAAGTATCGCACCATATCCGAGCCCCACTGTGTAAGAAAGACCGACAAGGATTTTCATCGTTGGTTCAAAAAGCGCGTCGATTTTGACAACCTCGATATTTTTTTCATATACGTCCTTTGTCATATCATCGAATCGTTTTTCATCTTGTTTTTCTTGTACAAATGCACGGATAACGCGCACACCGCGTATTGATTCCAGTACGCTGTTGTTCATGTCGCCAAAGGCTGTTTGGGCCTTCATGAACCTGGCATGGATAGCTGCACCGTACTTGTTCATGATAATTGCCATGATAGGCAGTGGAATCAAGGCAGCAATTGTCAGCTTCCAGCTAATTGTAAAGCCCATCATTGCAATAAGCATCAGCATAAACGAGCTGGAGTCAACCAATGTCAGTATCCCAAAACCTGCCGTCAACGAAATCGATTTCAGGTCATTGGTGCTGCGTGCCATCAAGTCACCTGTTTTGTACTTCCCATAAAAAGTCGGCGTCATTCGTAAAAAATGACCCATTAAGCGACTCCGTGTCCATCGCTCCAATATCGCCGCACCGCTGAACAACGTATAGTCCCATAAAAAAGAAATCGTGTAATGAACGATAATTAACAGCAGGTAACCAACAATCAATATCATCAATAATTTTGCTGTCAATGTTTCAAATTGAATGTGATCAATCGCAAATCCGACCAATTTTGGCGGAATCAGTCCAATTGCGCTTGCCAACATCAATGCTGTAATTGCAAATACATAACGCTTCCAATAATGTTTAAAAAACCAATCCAATTTCTTAAAAACCTGAAACAATTACTTCACCTACTTTTCTTCTCTCTCTCATTTCGTAAACGGCCCTCAGGGTATCCATGCTGAATAAAAAAAGGCATGCGCCTATGGACGCATGCACAAGAAAAAGGCAACGAAATCCCGCTTTTTCATTTCTGAATGCAAAAAGCCCACAGGTATGCAGCCTTTTTGCAGAAAGATCAGCTAAATATTCTGATACCGCTGAAGGCCACCTGATGAAACAATATGAAGTTGCGTGAACAATCTATTGCATTGCTGTTGAAAAAATTTTACAGTCATCAGAATGACCTCCCTTCTTTTTTGATTTGCTGTTATCCAGTATAATATTAGAAAGTTTCTTCGTCAACAATTATTTTTACTCTTTTTAAATTTCTCCCCAGTGAAAAAATGCAAGCGCCTGTTTTGCGACGCATGGCTTTTTCATAGTTCTTGGCAACTTTTAACATATCTAGTTGCAGAGAGGATAAAACGTGAATATAGCTTTCCCATAACACTTGTCGACTTTTAACGCTTCATGTCCGATTCATTACTGTGCTGTGTAACCTCCGTCAACAAGCAAGGTTGTACCATTCACAAAACTTGCATCATCGCTTGCCAAAAACAAGACAGCTTTTGCTATTTCTTCCGGTTTGCCGAGTCTGCCTTGTGGATGGAGTGATGCCAAATATTCTTTTTGCTTGGAATCAGCATCTTTTAGCAAAGGAGTGTCAATGTAGCCAGGGCATACGGCATTCACACGAATTCCTTTACTTGCATAAGCGGTACACAAGTTTTGCGTCAATAGCTTTACACCACCTTTTGCAGCGGAATAGGCAGTTGGATTAGGCAACGCGACAAAACTGTGAATCGAACCCGCATTCACAATGACACCACCTTTATCTTGTTTCAAAAATTGCTCGATTGCATATTTGTCGGAAAGAAATACGCCAGACAAGTTAATATCAATGGTGCGTTTCCATTTTTCATAAGACAATTCATGTGCCGGCGCTTCATCGGCAATCCCTGCATTGGCATACATGATATCTAGTTTACCGAATGTATTGACGGTTTCATTGATCATTTGTTTGATTTCTTCTTCATTTGTCACATCCGTTTTTATAAATAATGCATGATGCCCATTGTTGTTTAATTCCTCAGCTAAATCTTTCCCACGTTCGGATAAATCGGCTATGACCACACTTGCTCCTTCTTCTGCGAAAAGACGTACAGTTGCTTCACCAATACCACTTGCTCCACCTGTTACAATCGCCACTTTATCTTGTAATTTCATTTTCATCTCTCCATTTCTTTAATCCTTACTTGTAAAAGCAGATACGTAAACAATATGGATTGCTCAACATATCCACTTTTATGATCTTCACTGTTTGATATACCCTATTTTCCTAAAACGATACAGCAGAATTATCCAGCCGATAAAGTTATTTGGTTGACAAAGGCACGGCAGCAATATGTTGTTGATATATCAATGCTGTTTAGTCAACGACTTTTGGTGGTGGGTACCTTTGAACTTGGTTGATCATATTGGTATTTTTATTCACAAGGCGGATTTAACCATTGCAAATTACGTGAGCCAACGTGTTCGTTCGGATTGATGAACCATCAGTCCGGTTTAAGGCACGTATACCTTTTCCTTTCATTAAGGTGTGCGGAAAGGGGACGCTCATATGAGTTATGAGCTACCGAATGACGTGTTGTTTCCTTCGTTCGGGCGTTCATCGGCCTTATGAGCTACCGAATGACGCAAATTTTTTCTCGTTCGGGCGTTCATCGGCCTTATGAGCTACCGAATGACGCAAATTTTTTCTCGTTCGGGTGTTCATCGGCCTTATGAGCTACCGAATGACGCAAATTTTGATTGAGTCCGTATAATTGTGTAAATAGAAAAGGGTCAATCATCAAACCCTATATACAATGTTTCACCACAAA